>REBL01000007.1 GCA_007692755.1 Nodularia sp. (in: cyanobacteria)
AAGTTGCATCACGGTAACTGAGAAAGTTTTTGAGGATAAGTTGTACTGGAATCATTGAGGCTATAGCGCCGCATCTAATGTTTTACGAACTGGCAGTACAGATGCACTATTTGATAGTTTACCTATGTGGCTATCACTATTCTAGTCTTGAAGTCGGTAATTTTACTAATCTTAACAAGATTATGACCAAGTTTTTCATATTAGGCAAATTATTTTGCTCATCTTCGGAGAAAAATATAAGTAGGTAGGCACGAAACAAATGAAGCCTGCTGGTGTAGGTGGCATTTATATATGAGTTGAGAATTTTTCTTTACCAGGCCTTAATCAATTTTTGCCATCTTTGCCTTGTGATTAGAATTAGACATCTGGGGACAGAAAATGTAGCGGCTTCATATGGAACATCTCGACAAAGGTTCTAAAAGACGAATATTTAAAATTGGTCAATTTCTATTGCGAACGCCATTATTTGACTTTGATCTGATATAAATTTGCTCCGCGGATTTATTAGTCCTTAGTTAAAAAAAGTATGCACGTTTACCTTAAAGATTAAAATTTTCAATTGACCTATGACTATAGTCATGGTTCCCGAAAATCAGAAACAATTCCCGTAAAACCTCGTCATTTCATACACCACAGACATAAATCACAAGCATCCTATGACTACCCTTTACCAATGGAAATCTAGAACCGCCGCACTCATGGCGATGGCCATTACTACTACTGCTGTTGCTCCCATGATTGCCTTTGCTCCGGCTAATGCTCAGTATAATATTGGGCAATCAAGAACAGTCACAATTCCTGCTAACGCCAATGTGAGTTTTCCGGTGAGACATGACAAGGATAAAGTTGTTGTTAGTCGTGGGGAAACATTAGACCTGACATTGAAGATAACAAACGACATCACCGACAATCAGAGAAATGTCTTAATTCCTAGAAATACTGAAGTTGTAGGAAGACTAGAACCTGTATATTTCGACAGCAGAAACAGAAATAATGACAATGTAAGAGGTGTGCAGTTTATAGCACGGGAATTAGTTTTTCCCTCTGGCCGTCGTCAATCAATTAATGCCTCTTCTCAGACAGTGACCAGAACGGAAAAAGTTAGTAGAAATGATAGCAGCAGAATATTGACAGATGCCGCGATTGGTGCTGGTGCTGCATCTGCAATTGCATTAATTACAGGTAACCGCAGAATTGAAATTTTAGAACCTCTGGGTGGTGCGGCCGCTGGTGCTTTAGCCAGTGTGCTGCTACGGAGACAAGAAGTTGAAGTCTTTGTTTTAAGACCAGAACAGGATTTGAGACTGGCACTTAATTCTAATTTAGTTATAGACCGCTACTAAGCTGGACTAGATTTCAGCCGTAACTTAAATGATCTGCCACTAGCGATCGCCACTGTAACTATAGCAGGCGATCGCTTCGTTCTTTAAGAATTCCTTCAGTTTATTGCCAGCCCCTCTGCATCCTGATTCTTTGACATCTGTGGTTAATTAATTCTTGCCCAACCTGACTCAGATGAACAGCAATATAACTATAGGACTCATATTTGATTTATGAAACACAAGTAGGGTGTGTTATTGAGGAGAGTACGGCACCAAGACCTGTAAGACGGTGCGTGAGGCTAAAGCCATAACACACCCTACATATACTTAGATTTTCTCAATAAACAAATCGGATTCCTATATTAATTTTTCCCAGTAGAAATAACAAATTTACAAATTAATCAAAAATTATAAGTTCACTGATGAAAAATCAAAACTTGAGGAACTTTTGATCACGCAAATTGTCAGAATAGCTAAGAGAAGAAAATTTTAATTTTACTGGGGTAAATAGCAATGTTTAAATTAAATGGTTGGCAATCTCGAACCGCTGCACTGATGGCTGTGAGCGTTACAGTCGGCGCTGTAGCACCCTTGATTACAGCTGCACCATCTTTAGCTCAAACTAGATTTTCTGATGTTCCTTCTAATTATTGGGCATCACAGTTCATTCAACAATTGTCAGAGCGAGGTGTAATTGCGGGCTTTCCTGATGGTAGTTTCCGCCCCGAAGAGCCAGTAACTCGCGCTCAATTCGCCGCGATGATCAACAATGCTTTCCAAAAAACACCACAACGGCAAGCAATCAATTTTGTGGATGTCCCCACCAATTTTTGGGCATCTAATGCCATTAGACAAGCTTACACAATCGGCTTTTTGGCTGGATATCCCGGTAATCGCTTCGAGCCTAACCAGAATATTCCCCGCCAACAGGTTTTGGTTGCTTTAGCCAATGGTCTAAATTATTCTCCCACTGCTAATACCCAAACTACTCTGCAATCTTTCAGTGATAACTTTAATATTGCTGACTGGGCGCGTAGTCCCATCGCTGCGGCGGCTGAACGGCGAATTGTGGTCAACTATCCTAACGTTCAGTTCCTCAATCCAACGGCAACAGCCACACGCGCACAGGTAGCAGCTTTTATTTATCAGGCGTTGGTCAGTTCTAATCAAGCCTCAGCAATTAATTCGCCTTATATCGTCGCGCTGCAAACGACTACGCCTCCTGCACCTATATCTGTGACCATTCCCCAAGGAACTGCTATTCCTGTGAAATATGATCAGGCAGAAAAAATTCTGGTCACCAAAGATGAAACAGCACCTTTGACCCTGGTAGTAGACCAAAATGTTGTTACTCAAGAAGGAACTGTAGTCATTCCGGCTGGTAGTCAAGTTTTCGGTAGACTCCAACCAGCTCAAGGCGGTTCTCAATTCGTTGCTGAAAGATTGCGTCTGACCAACGGTCAAGAATATCAGATTAACGCCTCTTCAGAAGTGATTACTAAAACTGAAACCATTAGAAAGGGTAGCAACACCGGTACAATTATTAGGAATACTGTATTAGGTGCTGGTGCTGCGGCTGCGGTAGCTGCTGTCACAGGCGATCGCGCCATCGCTACAGAAG
>REBL01000108.1 GCA_007692755.1 Nodularia sp. (in: cyanobacteria)
ATGCTGTTTGCAATTCTTCTCGAATTCCTCGGAAAGTATCAGCAGCATGAACTGCACTGGCTTCAAAAGCACTGCGTTGGGCTGTCATTCCCTCAATACTTTGACTTACAGCTCGATTAATTTCATGGGCTGTTTGTTGTAAAACATCTTTTGTATCTGTTTTAAAATCATTTAAAGTATCTCCCAAATCATGAGCAAATCCTTGGAGTTGTACCAAAGTTTCTTGTTGAAAGTTCTGAATTGTTAGGATAGAACTTGCCAAACTTTCAGAGATTCCGCCGAGTTCTTGATGTAGGTTTAGCACGGCTGTAGAAGCTTGCTGAGTTAACTCTGCACTTTTATCTAGTCGGTCTGCAATCGGTTCTAGTACCTGAATTCGCAAATCATTAATAAGTTCTTCTAAAACTCTCTGTCCCTGATTTTCTTGGAGTTCCCGAAGTCTTCTCTGTTCATTAAATATTTCTTTCAAAAGTGGAAAAATTTGCTGCTTGACAGATTCTCCAATAGCTTGGGCTGACAACTGATTTAAACCTGCAAACTGTTCTGCTATATTCCTACCTACGGCTTGACCAATATCTTCCGCTTTTAGCTGTTTGAAACCAATCAAATTTTGTGCTACCAGCGTAAGTGCTTGAGCAAGTTCAAGGTTATCATTATCTGTGGTTTTTAAAGTGGCGATCGCCTTCAATTTATGACGCAACCTCTCACGCCGTTTTTGCCGTGCTAAATCAGTTACAAACAAAACTAAAGTAAATAAGCTACCAGAACCAAGCCCCATCAAGGAAGTAGAGAACGCTGTTTTCATTCCTGCTAATAACTCTGTACTGGCAGCTATCAATTGTTTGCTATCTTGTGTAGATAAATCGATTCCTTGGAGTCCCTGTTGTATGCCGTAAAAGGTTCCTAAAACACCGATAGTAGTACATAAAGTTGTCACAAAACGCAAAGAAGTTCGAGGTACTGGGCGGACTAAAACAGATGGATACTTTATTAGTACGAATTTGCCGTTTTTTTCTCTCTCTTGACGAATTATGCTTACATCGTCGGTTCCGAAATGCTCTTTGAACCAGTCGTTATCTTTTACGTTTTTACCGTTTTTCTTACTCAAAAATTTAATAGCGGCTTTAGTCGCCCCCAAATCCTGCCATAAATACTTGCATACTGTGTAAACTTCGAGAATAATTGCGACTCCTAACAGAAAAGCAATTGTCCAATGAAAAGGTCCGTTATCCCAAATAATGTTCCAAAGTTTCGTTATTTCCACACTGCACCCTTCTTGTTTATCTTAGTTATATCTTTTGGAATTGTTCTAATTCTTTATCTGTGAGAACTTTTTGCGCTACCCGTATTGGCAGATGTTCTGCATACTGGCGGTTTCCTATAGGTTCCCGCAGACGTAAACCATAAGCGGGTTCACCTTCTGATTCTTTATCCTCAATTAAATAAACCTGTTTTGGTGCATAACTTCGCAACAAACGAACCTGCAAACAGGTTTTTAAATCCCGTGAAGAAATAGATAGATGTGAATTTTCTCCAAATAATTCACGCGCGACTTTCCACGCGTGGTTAATTGCGACAATTTCCTTAACTAACTTCTCCACAGAGGGGCGCAACTGTTCAGCCGCTAAATCAGTCAATGCTTTTACCCTACTCACCTGAGCTTGAATAGGGTTATTATTCCCAAAAATCGCAACTTAGTTCACTTTTTTGCGAAAAATAGAGAAATTTTATGTCAAATGCACTGCTAAATTCAACCCAAGAGACTCTTTTGCCTCCTGACTCTATTTAGGGTGTAGTGGCGTGACAAGGCTAAAATGTTGCAATAGATTTTCGAGGAAATTGAGATAAATACAGAGGCACAGAGAATGCAGAGGGAAAGAAAAGATATTAAAAGTCAACTCATACAAAAAAAGGCTCAATCCTTGTTTTGTTATCCCAAGTGATCAAAACAGGATTCAGCCTTATAAATGCGGAAGGTTTATAACATTGTGTGAGTAGTCTCTACTCTACCATAAGCTTATTGAGATTTAATAGCACTTTTTTATTAATATTTTCTTTATTATTACAGATTTTTTAACCAATAAAATCCTTTTAATCTAGTAATGACAAGGGTCTTGCAGTTCTGATACAAGTTTCTTTACAAAAATTTACACTATTTTAGTGATAAAGACTATCAACAAGTCTGATAATATGTTTTTAACATTTATTGAGATAGATACTCATTAGTTGGGTTATTGATCTCAGGCATAGGCAAAATTTCTCAGGAGCTAATGTCATGACAAGCATGGCTGTTCAAACACCGGAATCTATTCCCTGGTGGTCAGGGAATGCTCGGTTAACAGAACTCTCAGGGCGACTTTTAGGCGCTCACGTTGCTCATGCGGGGTTAATCGTGCTGTGGGCTGGTGCGACAACTTTGTTTGAACTCGCCCACTTCAACCCTTCCCAACCAATGTATGAGCAGGGCTTGATTCTACTGCCCCATTTAGCAACCCTGGGCTGGGGTGTGGGTAGCGGTGGACAGGTGCTAGATACTTATCCCTACTTTGCTATCGGGGTCATACACCTAATTAGCTCTGCTTTTCTGGGATTGGGTGGCATTTTTCATGCTCTGCGTGGCCCTGCCATCTTAGAACAAAGATTTTCCTTCTTCGCCTATCGCTGGGAGGATGCCAACAAAATGACTACTATTTTGGGCATTCACTTAGTATTACTCGGTTTAGGTGCTGGCTTACTGGTTGCCAAGTCGATGTTTTTTGGTGGCTTGTATGATGCCAATTTGGGACAGGTGCGAGTTATTTCTCACCCCACCTGGAATTCTACAGTGATTTTTGGCTATCTCTTTGGTGGTGGCGGTAGAAACTGGATTGCTGGAGTCAACAATCTAGAAGATTTAGTTGGTGGTCATACTTGGGTAAGTATTCTCTGTATCGCTGGCGGTATCTGGCACATTACGACTCAACCTTTTGCTTGGGCTAAAAAGCTGTTTGTTTGGTCGGGTGAAGCATACCTGGCTTACAGTCTGGGGGCTTTGGCTTTAATGAGTGTGATTGCTGCCTATTTTGTCTCTGTCAATACCCTAGCTTACCCAGTTGAGTTTTACGGACCAGCTTTGAATATTGGGTTTGACCGCTTTCCCTACTTCGAGAGTGGAAATTTACTATCGGCTCGCGTTTGGTTGGCAAATGCTCATTTTTGGCTAGGTTTTTTCTTTCTACAAGGACATCTCTGGCACGCCCTCCGCGCGGCTGGGTTTGATTTCCGTCAAGGTAAGGTCGTGCATTCAACTCGTGGGGAGGTAATGTAATAATGACAACTGCAACCATAACTCAGCCAGAATCTGGTTGGTGGGCAGGTAATTCCCGATTTATTGATATGTCGGGTAAGCTGTTGGGCGCTCATGTTGCTCATGCGGGTTTAATTGTCCTTTGGGCTGGGGCAATAACTTTGTTTGAAATCACCAAATACGACGTTTCCCGACCCATGTATGAGCAGGGATTAATCCTTTTGCCTCATTTGGCGACTCTGGGTTTAGGTGTTGGCAATGGGGGAGCAATTATTGATACCTATCCCTATTTTGTCATTGGTGTTTTACATCTAATCAGTTCCGCCGTCCTGGGTGCTGGCGGTATTTATCATGCTCTTTTGGGGCCTGAAGTTCTAGCCGAAAATAAAACCTTTTCTGGGTTCTTTGGCTACGACTGGGAAGATGAAGACAAAATGACTACGATTATCGGTATTCATCTTTTGTTATTGGGTTTTGGCGCTTGGTTGTTAGTAGCAAAGGCGCTGTTTTGGGGTGGTCTTTATGACCCTGAAGTAGCATCTGTAAGAGTAATTACAGAACCAACTCTTAACCCTGGTCGGATATTTGGCTATCTCTTCGGTTTGTTTGGTAGTCAGGGGATGGCGGCTGTAAATAACCTCGAAGATGTCATTGGTGGCCATATCTGGGTAGGGATACTCTGCATTGGGGGCGGATTTTGGCACATTTTCACTGAGCCTTTTAGCTGGGCTAAAAAAGTATTGTTTTGGTCTGGTGAGGCTTACTTGTGCTACAGTTTGGGCGCTTTAGCCTATATGGGATTTTTTGCAGCTTACTTTGTAACTGTGAATGATACCGTTTATCCCACAGTGTTCTATGGTTCTTTGGGATGGACTACAACTGCATCGGGAGTTGTGACAGTTCGCACTTGGTTAGCAACTAGCCACTTGGCTTTGGCAATTGTATTTTTAGTCGGTCATATCTGGCACGCTTTGAGAGTCCGTGTGATAGCGGCGGGATTGAATTTTGAGCAGGGAGTTGTCAACTATTCTGGTATGCCAGAAATGGGTAATTTCGATACTCCTGTGAATGCTTCTGATATCACGCTGAATTTTTTGAAGTATCTGCCAATTTACCGTCCTGGGTTGTCGCCTTTTTCTAGAGGTTTAGAAATTGGCATGGCACATGGTTACTTTTTGCTGGGGCCTTTTGTGAAACTCGGTCCTCTGCGGAATACAGAATTGGCAAGTCAAGCCGGTTTATTAGCCACTATTGGTTTGTTATTGATTTTGTCTATTTGTTTGTGGCTGTATGGCAGCACATCTTTCTCAGATAATAAACCTGCTTCGGGAGAGTTACCAGAAAATATGAAAACAGGTAAGTCTTGGAGTGAGTTTAATGCTGGGTGGACTGTAGGCAGTTGTGGCGGCGCTTTGTTTGCTTTCTTGGTGTTAGCTAATAGCAGTTTGTTTTTTAACTAGCTAAGACTTACACAAAAAGCCTCACAAACTTTTATGACTCTGTGTACTCTGCGCCTCTGTGGTTCGTTACAGCATTTTTCATTTTTGTAGGTACGTTCGGGCGGGCAGGACTTGTACTGAGCTTGCCGTAAAGCCTACGGCATAGCTGCGCTTACCGCGTAGCGTGGCGTTAGCCATAGTATGCCCACCCCACAAGAGGTATTTTCAGTCTCATTTGTGGAAGTCAAGTTAAAACTATTTATTAGGTGTCAAAATGTCGAAGAAAATTGGTTTGTTTTACGGTACTCAAACTGGCAAGACTGAATCTGCTGCTGAAATGATTCGTGATGCTTTTGGTGGTGATGTGGTGACGTTACACGATATGGCTCAGGCTGAGGTGGCTGATTTTGATGAGTATGAATGTTTGATTGTTGGTTGCCCAACTTGGAATATTGGGGAACTTCAAAGCGATTGGGAAGGTGTTTATCCTGATTTGGATGATGTTGATTTTAATGGTAAAACGGTGGCTTATTTTGGTACGGGCGACCAAATTGGCTATGCTGATAATTTTCAGGATGCTATCGGGATTTTGGAAGAAAAGATTGCCCAACAGGGCGGTAAAACTGTAGGCTATTGGCCTAATGAGGGATATGATTTTAGCGATTCTAAAGCTTTGCGGAATGGTAAGTTTTGTGGTCTAGCTCTTGATGATGATAATCAATCTGACCTCACAGATGAGCGTATTAAGGCTTGGGTTGCACAGTTGAAGACGGAATTTGGTTTGTAGAAAATAATCAGTGAACAGTTATCAGTTACCAGTTACCAGTCAAGAGACATAATTGGGAGTTGACCGCTATCAGCTTTGATAACTGTTCATTATTTACTGATTTAAGTCTCTTGATAACTGTTCACTGTTCACTGTTCACTGATTTAAAATGTCTGAATTATTCGATGTTCTTTGGTTAAATGCTAGTCCCAGTTTGAAGCGTTTTGATCAACCTTTGCTTCAACACTTGTCTGGGTATTTGCAAATCGCTCAGTGGGAATATCAACAAACCAGGGATGAAGCTAGTTCTATAGATCAAGCTGTGCTATTGCTGCATGAGTTTTTAGCTTCTTACCCGGATGCGGTGCATTTAGGTGGTCATGGCATTAGTGGGGCGATCGCATTAACTTATGCTAAACGTTATCCTGAAAAAGTGCGATCGCTGACTCTGTTAGCTGTAGCATCTCAACCCGCTAATACTTGGCACGCTCATTATTACTTTCAACGCCAAATGTTTATAATTAGCCGTGAGCAAGTTTTAGCGAACAGTGTTCGCAGTCTTTTTGGTAAACAACCATGTCACACCACTAAAAAATTAATCACGGCTTTAGATAAGGATTTAGAGCGATCGCCTTCACCCCATTCTCTCTTTAAACTGGTCTATTTACCCAAGGGAGGCGTTTCTATGCCGATGATGGTCTGCGGTAGTAAAACTGATTCAGTAGTCAATCCACCTGCTTTAGATGACTGGCGCAATTGGTTAAAACCGGAAGATAAACTTTGGCAATTTCCCCAAGGTTATCATTTCTTTCACTATTTTCATCCCCACGAAGTTGGCGCACAGATTTTGAATTTCTGGGGCTGTTACGAGAGGCGATCATCGTTCACAATATCTGCACAAACCTCTACTACTTCCATACATCAATGAAAAACCACAGGGAGATGAAGAAATAATTCATCTTCCTCATCAGTTAAAAACACTTTTTTAGTGACGGTGTAGCCCGATCTCACTAATTTTTTGCTGCTTAATTTATGCACTTATTGAAATTATTAACTTTTGTAAAATCCTCTTTCTTTTTAAGAATAAATCGCAATAAACTAAACGCAGAAAGCTGAACAATTGGTTCACAGATTCAGCAACATAGTCAGATTACATTGGGAAACAACAGTAAAGTCCTGAAAGTATCAACAAATTAATTGAGTCCTTTTAGCAACAAATACTAACGAAGCAATGCAGACATACGACAATCCCAAGGTCAAATACGATTGGTGGGCTGGTAATGCCCGCTTCGCCAAGCTCTCTGGCTTATTTATCGGCGCTCACGTCGCCCAAGCAGCACTGACGACACTCTGGGCGGGAGCGTTTACATGGTTTGAAATTTCTCGCTACAACCCCGATATCCCAATGGGCGAACAGGGGCTAATATTGCTCCCCCATTTAGCCACCTTGGGCTTTGGAGTGGGCGCAGGTGGTCAAGTTGTGGATACTTACCCCTATTTCGTTATTGGCGCTTTGCATTTAATTTCTTCCGCCGTTCTCGGTGCTGGGGCGCTGTTCCATACTTTCAAAGCTCCCAGAAACTTAGAAAATGCTAAGGGTCAAGCACGTAAATTTCATTTTGAATGGGATGATCCTAAACAACTGGGTTTAATTTTAGGACACCACCTGCTGTTTTTAGGCGTAGCAGCTTTATTGCTGGTGGGTAAAGCCATGTTTTGGGGCGGAATTTATGACACGAATATTCATGATGTCCGCCTTGTAACTGAACCAACTCTTAACCCTTTTGTGATCTATGGCTATCAAACTCACTTTGCCAGTGTTGACAATTTAGAAGATTTAGTTGGTGGTCATATTTATGTCGGTTTTTTACTAATTGGTGGCGGAATTTGGCACATTATTAAAGAGCCTTTTGCTTGGGCGAAAAAGCTTTTAATTTTCTCTGGGGAAGCGATCCTTTCTTACTCTTTGGGTGGTATTGCTTTGGCGGGATTTGTTGCAGCTTATTTCTGTGCTGTGAATACTTTGGCTTATCCCGTGGAATTTTACGGTCAGACTTTGGAAGTGAAGTTGGGTGTTAGTCCTTATTTTGCTGATTCGGTGAAGTTGGCTAGTGGTGGTTACACTGCTAGGGCTTGGTTGGCTAATGCTCATTTCTTCTTAGCGTTTTTCTTTTTGCAGGGTCATCTTTGGCACGCACTAAGAGCTATTGGTGTTGATTTTAAGCAGGTTGAAAGGTCTTTAAACGCTATTAGTAGCGAGTCTTAAGAGGAGGAGGAGGGAGGGTTTTTCTCTCTCTTCTTTTATGTGTGTTTTTTAACGCAGAGGGGCGCGAAGTTAGCGCAGAGGTACGCGGAGTTTGGAGGTATGAGTTGTGACGGTTTCTATTGAGAAGAGTTTTGCGGCGGATACGAATTTATCTTGGTTGGTTGGTAATGCTCGTTTGACTGATTTATCTGGTCAGTTGTTGGGCGCTCATGTTGCTCATGCTGGTTTGATTATGTTTTGGGCTGGGATAACTACTGTTTCTGAGGTGCTGCGGTTTGTTCCTGGTGTGCCTATGTATGAGCAGGGGATGACTTTGTTACCCCATTTGGCAAGTTTGGGTTGGGGTGTTGGTATGGGTGGGGAGGTGGTTGATACTTATCCCTATTTTGTGATTGGGATGTTGCATTTAGTCGCTTCTGCTGTGCTGGGAGCCGGGGGTCTTTTTCATGTGTTTCGCTCTCCCAGAATTCTTTACAATGCTGGGGGACAGGTGGCAAAGTTTCACTATGAATGGAATGATCCTCAGCAGTTGGGTTTGATTTTAGGTCATCACTTGATTTTTCTGGGTTTGGGTGCATTTCTATTAGTGCTAAAGGCGATGTTTTTTGGCGGAGTTTATGACCCGAATTTTGGTGATGTTCGCCTGATTAGCAATCCCAATTTAGACCCGATGACGATTTTTGGCTACTTGGTGGGGATGAAGGATGGTAGCTGGAATGTTTTAGGAATGGCAAGTGTTGATAATTTAGAAGATGTCATTGGTGGTCATATTTGGATTGGTTGTATTCTCATTCTTGGTGGTACGTGGCATATTCTTGTGCGTCCTTTTGAATGGGTAAGGCGAATTTTACCTATCGAAAATGGTGAGGAGATTCTGTCTTATAGCTTGCTGGGTTTAGCTTTAATGGCTTGGATTTCGGCTGCATTTGTGGGATATAACACAACTGTTTTCCCTAGAGAATTTTATGGTTCTGAACGTCTAGGTTTGGCAAACATTCAATTTTTTATTGGTGTATTGGCTTTCTTTGGTTACGTTTGGCACTCTTGGCGTTCGCGTCAAGTTAATAATTAATTAAGTTTCGCTCAACACTAGCTAAATAATTGCTCACGCCTGCGGTTCACAGCAGTTAACTGTAGGCTTTTTATTTAAATTTATCTGAGGATAAGTCATGTTAGCTATGATTGTTTGCGCTTTCTGTAGTTGGGTAATTTTGATTGTGTCTAGCTTCAGTATTTGGGTAACTTTAAAAAAAGGGACAAATCATTTAAAAAGGCTACATCAAGTACCTTGCCATAATTGTGAGTTTTTTACCAATGATTATCGCCTCAAATGCACAGTTAACCCAGTTAAAGCTTGTTCTGAGGAGGCGATTGGTTGTATTGATTTTGAACCAAAAACTTGTAATTGTAATGCTGCTCAAAGGGGACGACGCAAACTTGGTTAGAATTTTATAACTCGATAATTTTTATTTTCTATTACTATTAACTTTCAAATCTAAATACCTATGAACCAACAAAATGAGTTTCTCTCTAATTTATCTGATTTTCTTTATCCCCGCAGTCCATATTCTGGGGAGTTTAAACAAGAGTATTTGACATTTAATGCTAATCTCCAAGATTTTTCTCAACGAGTAAATTACATTTGCAGTTTACAAACTGGTGGTAAGCTTTCCCCAGAAGACGCTTACAAGCAAATTCAGATTCTTTGGAAACATTTGAAAAGTAGTAAAAAAGATTTGGGGATTAGTTGACTAATTAGCAGCATCGTGGTCTGGTAAAATATCTTCCATATTTCGCAGCGATCGCCTAGTAAAACCAATAGTACCAACTAATACAATAATAGCTGATGTAATTACATACAAAAGAGCCATACCGCTACCTGTCCCTGTGCCAAAGATGGGACTAAAAACAGATGCTAATATCCCTCCTGGTCTCATTGCTGGTTCAAAAACTCTATCAGCTAGTGGTCCAGCCGTAAGACTAGCAACTGAGCCAATAATCATGCCAATGGTGTGGTCAGCCGCAAAAACCCGCCCCTGAACACTTGGCTCGACTTTGGCGTACCAAATCGCATTAGTAGAACTAAATAATAAAGGCAGATTGACAGATGAGCAGAAACTAGCACCAATCCAGATAAATGGTATTTGATTTATACCTAATATAATTTGGCTCAAACCAGTACCGATAAAGCCAATTAATATCCCATAAACTCGCCGCTTAAATCCGCCCCAAATACTTAAGCATAAGCCACCAATTACCCCACCCACACCAGCCGCAGTCATGACAGCACCAAGTATTTCGGTGTTGCCATTTGTTCTTGCTAAAATCATGGGCTGATATAAAGTTTCTCCTATTTGCTGGGCAAACCAAAAACAAGAAAAGGCAATAGTTACAGCTCTTAAACTGGGTCGAGACAGAATATATTGAAACCCAAAAGCTAGTTTTTGCCAGATTGTTTCACCGTTTTTATTCGTGCTTTCTATATTTAAGGGTTGGGGTATGGGTAGCAAAATAATAATGAATGTGGCTACAGCAAAGGTAGCAATATCAATCATCATAATCCCCAATAAACCAATCAGTGGATAGAGAATACCTGCTAAAGCTGGAGAAAAAATCGCTGAGGCGTGACCAACTAAAGTACTCAAACTACTAGCACGGGTGTAATGCTGCTTGGGAACCATCAAAGGTATAGAAGCAGAATAAGCCAGATTTTGGATATGTCCAAAGCAACCAGCAAGAGCAACTAAAAAGTAAAGATGCCAAATTTGTAAGTTATTAGTGCTATAGAGTAATGCAATAAAAATAGTACATACAATGGCACTAGTATCACCCAAAATTATCAGATATTTGCGGCGATAACGGTCTACAATCACCCCAGCAAACAGGGAAACAAAAATCAGTGGGAGTTGGTAAAAGAAACTGAATAAGGCTATGCTTGTGGCTTCTCCAGTTAGTTGCCAAACCCAAATAGTTAAAGCAAATCGAGTCATGGCGCTGCCAATTGTAGAGACAATCTGACCGCACCAAATAATCATGAAAATACGCACAGTAAATATAGATAATGATCAGAAAAAAATTATTTATGGCAATGACAGCAATTGTTTTTGCAGTTCATTGAGGTAAAGTTCTGTACCAATTGGCCCTGGTAAACCTAAACAGAGATAGCCAGGGATAAAATATACTCGACCTGCTTTACTGGCTGACATTGATTGAGCGATCGCATTTTCTGACCACTTTTGTTTGAGTTTCTTCATCTCAGGCTCAAAGTAGTTCTGACCACGGCGCTGATTCAAATCGCTGAAGTTACGTCCTAGTAAGATAATCAAGTCTGCATCGTTGAGTTGGGGTAATGTTTCGATAGAAATTGGCGGCGGGAGACCTTGATTAGATTGAGCCAAATTTTGAGGAAATACCAATTGAAAACCGAGATTGGTAACAAGGGAAGTACAAAAACTGTTGCGGTTGGGAAAACGCAGTTGTTCCTGAAGCGACTGACCCGAAGAAACTAGCATCAGTACTTGAGGATGAGCCGCAACAATCGGGGAAAATGCTTGTTTGGCAGATGCTAATCGCTGATCATTTTCAGCTAATATTTTTTCTGCTTTCGCCGAATCTCCCATGACTTGAGCAATTGTTTTGAGATTAGCTTCAGCATCAAACCATTTGAATAAAAGCGTTGGTGCAATTTTAGAGAGCGTGTCATACTGAGTTTTATTAGCTTCCGTACCTAAAATTAAATCAGGTTTGATTTTCAGTAATGCCTCAAAAGAAGGACTATAAACAAGACCGACATTAATTGGCTGACTAATTATCCGCTCTCCCAAATAGGGAATTTGTTCACTAGGATTGTCATAATCACCCTGATGAAACTGAATCTGGTCAGCAAATCCGGCTGGTTGAATATCAAGTGCAATTAAAAGTTCCAGGATATAGGGGCCAAATGCCACTATTTTCTGAGGTTGACCACAAATCTGGGTTTCCCCCATTTCATGGAGAATCATTTGACAATCAGTTGAGGGGGGAAATTGTTGATTTACAGTCTGTTCAACCACCCGACCCCCACAGGCTGTAATTATCAAAGTAGTGAGTATGGTCAGCCCCAACAGCTTGAGGGTGCGACCTATGGACAAGATAAGCATGATCAAAAAGTCACCGAAATTGAGCCAACCACCGTAAACGGTTCTCCAGCGTCATTTCCTCTGACTCTGGCAGTCGATACACCTGAAATGTAATCAGTATCAAAAATATTTTTGAAATTCAGCCCCACTCGCCAGTTATTTCTGCGATAAAAAATTGCCGCATTCGTCAGCCAATAACTGTCTACCTCAAAGCTGTTTTGTAAATCACCTGCCCTATTACCCACATAATTTAATCCCAGTCCAAAACCGAATCCTTGCAAATCACCTGTTTGAATTTCGTATGTCGTCCAGAAATTGGCGCTGTGCTGGGGTATACCTTGTAATCGATTACCAATTGGTGTGCTATTATCCTTTGTCACCCTAGCGTCAATATATGCGTAGGAAGCAATGATATTCCACCCAGGCATAATCTCACCGATGAGATCAAATTCTATACCTTGACTTTTTTGCTCACCAGTTGCTATGGAAAATCCAGGGACAGCAGCATTCAAATCTTGGTTAGCAATATTTTGTTTAGTAATATCAAAGTATGCCAAACTGGCGGAAAGTTTCCCCTCAAGTAATTCCGCTTTGACACCAACTTCATATCCTTGTCCACGTTCCGGTTGGAGCAAATCATTATTCACCGTAATCCCCGTATTAGGAGTAAATGAACGTGAATAGCTGGCATAGAGAGAAATTTCTTCAATGGGCTTATAAACAATACCGAGACGTGGACTCAAGGCATCACTGTACTGACTCTGCTCAGAACCTGATTGATTGTTGATATTTGTTTGGTTTACTGTGTCATAGCGAAAGCCTGCCAATAATATCAAATTATCAGATAAAGAAAGCTGGTCTTGGAGATAAAAACCTAGTCTATCCACCTTTGTATCACTATCATTCAGCAAAGGTATTTCTTCGGGTCTTGGTCTAGCAAATGCTCTATAAACTGGGTTGAAAATATTTAGAGGTAGAGAATTATTAACATCAAATATTGTAAAGAAAAAATTGTCAACTCGACTCAAATCTATACCTGTTAACAGTTTATGCTTGATAGATCCTGTGGTAAATTCACCTACTACATTTGTCTGGAAAGAAAAATTACGAGAATCTTCTTTTTGAATAGCCCAATTACGGTTGGCAGTACCAGTTGTCTCATTAATTGACCTCACATAAGCTACATCAGATAATATATTTTGCTGTAAGTAACTAAAGGCATTATTTAATTTCCAGTTATCGCTAAAACGATGCTCCAGTGAATATCCTACTTTGAAAAAATCCTCTTGCACAAAATCATCAGGTTCATTAATGATGCGATTAAAAGGGATATTAGCAACTCCTGTACCAAAGGCAGGTATGCCAAAGGATGATGGTCTTCTATCATCTAAATATTCCAAGTCTATCGTCAAATCGGTACGCTCACCAATTTTCCAAGTGACCACGGGTGAAATAAAGAAACGATTGACATTATTATCTAAATTCTGAAAACTTTCGCTGGTTTGATATAGCGCATTCAAGCGATAAAGTAAATTACCATTTGTGGTTAATGGGCCGGAAACATCAATACTGGGTCTAAATAAACCACGGCTACCAAATTGGGTTTGAACTTCGTAAAAAGGTTGTGATAAGGGCTTTTTCGTGACTAGGTTGATGACTCCGCCTGGTTGAATATCACCATACAAAACTGAAGCAGGGCCTTTCAAAACTTCAATTTGCTCCAAATTTGTGGTTTCTGGAATCCCTCCACTGCGAAATTGACTAAAACCATCACGTAAGACTTGAGTGCGATCAAAACCCCTGATACTAAACAAAAGGTCTCTACCAAAACTTGTACCGCCAAAAGTCACGCCGCTAGTGTTTCGTAAGGCTTCATCTAAGCGGGTAACTTGCTGATCTTCAATCACCTGACGAGGAATCACCTGAATCGCTTGCGGAATATCACGAAGAGGTGTGTCTGTTCTAGTAGCTGTTGAACTATTTGGTATGCGATATGTATCTTGCACACCTGTTACTATCAATTCAATCGGGTCTTGTGCTTCTGCTGATGGCTGTTCAGGCTCAGTTGCGGAAGTGGTAACGCTTGTGAAAGCAAAAATTAATCCTTCATCACTATCAAATAAATCAGCAGTTGGTAAATTAGTTTCACCAATGACGCTAACTCGGATAGTATTACCATCTTGGTTGGTGACAGTTATTTCCGTAATACCTGTAATTGGGTTCTCAGAACGGAAAGTAAAGGCTTCTCCAGTAGGTAAACGCAGTTGGGCGTTAGGAATTTCCGCAATATAGTTATTGTCAGTGCTGCGGTTTGTAATTTGTAATTGTTCTCCCTGGGAAGTTTGTAAAATCACCTCTACGCCTTGTGCTGTGGGATTTGCTTGTACTTCCGTTACTGTAATAATTTCTGCGTTTGCTTGCGCTAACAATGCTGTTACGGCTTTGCTGTTTTCCGTCTTTGCTAAACTTTCAGCCCTGACAGGTTGTACAGCAAAAAGGGTATTGGCGTAAACTGTAGTAGATATAGCCCCTGCTAGAAAAATAACGCTTTTCATATATGTTTCCTCACACCTGACTAGACGGCGATCGCATGATCCAAAGTCTAGTTAATAAGTTTTTTCAACACGATGCAGGAATTATATGCAGTTAATCAAGAAAAATTCTTTGTAAAACGGACTTTTTTCTTTGTCAAAGGGACTTTCTTGTTAAAACTATCACTTTGCCTTCATTTGATATGCTTTGGGACTCACGGCAAATTTGCGCCGGAATGCCACACTAAAGGCTTCTGGGTTTGTGTAACCTATGGTTGTGGCAACTCTAGCAATGGATATATCCTGTCTTTGTAGCAACTGTTGAGCTTGCTGCAAGCGATAGTTTTGTAAATAGCCAAAGACTGTTGTCCCAAAAACTTGGCGGAATCCTTGTTTTAATTTGCGCTCGTTGATTCCTACCTTTCGAGCTAATTCTAGCAGCGATGGGGGATTATTTAGTTGCCGAATTAAAATATCTTTGGCTGCATACAGTCTCTCAATGTCATCTTTGCGTAACTTGACTTCAGTTGACTGGTGAGTGTTTTCTTGCCAATGGGTAAACTGTAAAGTCAATAGTTCTAAAGCTTTGCCTTCCAGATACATTTGTCGGCTAACTCCCCGATAAGGACAATGCAGAATTTGTTGCAGTATTTGCTGCATGGCTGTAGTGTTTTTCCCAAGTGACTGATGAAACTGTGTTGTCGAGTCTCCTGCAATCAACTGTCGCAAGGGTTCAGGAAGAAAATCAGCATCTGAGTTGAAAGATTTGAAATAGTCAATGTCTGCACAAATCATCACTAACTGGATTTGTTCTTCGGCTCGCCATTCTTCGTATTCTGTAATGTCAGGTAGATAGTAAATGTAGTTACAACCAGTGTTTTCCTCGTAGTCATCTTTGATAGTCACAGCACCGGGAGTTATTACCCTAGAACCACTGGATAGATAAAATTTGGTGATCAGTGGAAAGGAAGAATTGTGATGTTGTTTTAATTTTAAGGGTTGCCGCAGTTTTGCTTCTCGAATTTGAAGTGTCAATCCATTACGCAGATGGGAAACGCGATCGCCTCCTATTCCCAGCCACTTTGGTAGTACAGATGTGGTTTCAAAACCATTTTGGTGGTCAATTAACTCCACAAAATCATCTGTTTTCTCACTCATATCCCAATATACTGCCTGGGAAATCGAGATTGTCATGGCGATCGCACTCTCAAGTAATTGATAATTAATGTTATTAATTTAACACGCGAGTGCTTGTCTCAAAATCCATCGATAGGCATCCGCATTTGTGGGCGCAGTTGTCAATAGCTCAAATAACAGAGTGGGAGATTGTTGGAATAGTTTGTAAAAAATCGAGTCTCGTCGCATGGAAAATTATACTTTATTTATTTATTTATTTATGAAAGTGGCTTTACTTCATCTCAAGCCAACGATTGAGCGCCAAAAATTTAATCATAATTAATGTTACCAATTTAACGCGCAATTGCTTGTCTCAAAATCCACAGTCAAATTTATTGAACTCCTGTGTATAGCCCTACACCGCCTACGCTCACAGAATGCAGAAACCTTAAAAGATGTCAAGTAAATATGCCTTAGCTAGTTAAAACTGTCAGGATCAAAAAGTAAAGAGTAAAAGTCATTTTCTTTTATCTTTTACCTTTTGTTCAACTCCCACAACAGGAGGTTTAATCTTGACTAAACTAAAAGTTGGTATCAATGGCTTCGGTCGAATTGGGCGACTTGTGCTACGCGCTGGCATTAATAACCCTAATATCGAGTTTGTGGGGATTAATGACCTCGTACCGCCAGATAACTTAGCTTATCTATTTAAGTACGATTCTACTCACGGTCAGTTGAAAAGTAACGTTGAAGCCAAGCCTGATGGTATCCTCATTGATGGGCATTTTATCCCTTGTATGTCGG
The DNA here is from genome assembly GCA_007692755.1 of Nodularia sp. (in: cyanobacteria). GTDB lineage: Bacteria > Cyanobacteriota > Cyanobacteriia > Cyanobacteriales > Nostocaceae > Nodularia. The sequence goes on from REBL01000108.1 coordinate 16,327, forward strand.
TGAGAAATCCGGCTGAGTTACCTTGGGGTAAATTAGGCGCAGATTATGTTGTGGAGTCTACCGGACTCTTCACCGATTATGATGGGGCGGCGAAACATCTCCAAGCTGGTGCAAAGCGAGTCATAATTTCTGCTCCCACGAAAGAGCCAGATAAAGTAAAGACGCTGTTAATGGGTGTGAATCATCACCTATTTGACCCAGCTAAGGATGTAATTGTCTCTAATGCTAGTTGTACAACCAATTGTCTTGCTCCCATAGCTAAGGTCATTAATGATAACTTCGGACTGACCGAAGGGTTGATGACCACTGTTCACGCTATGACTGCAACTCAGCCAACTGTAGATGGCCCCAGCAAGAAAGACTGGCGGGGTGGACGAGGTGCAGCCCAAAATATTATTCCCTCTTCTACAGGAGCAGCAAAAGCGGTAGCATTAGTTTTACCAGAATTAAAAGGTAAGTTAACAGGTATGGCTTTCCGGGTTCCTACTCCCGATGTTTCTGTGGTTGATTTAACTTTTAAAACTGCTAAGGCTACCAGTTATCAGGAAATTTGCGCGGCGATGAAGCAAGCGGCTGGAGGTGCGCTAGCGGGTATTTTAGGCTATACAGACGAAGCAGTGGTTTCTACAGATTTTCAGGGTGATACTCATTCGAGTATTTTCGATGCAGGTGCTGGGATTGAGTTGAATTCCAATTTCTTTAAGGTTGTGGCTTGGTATGACAACGAGTGGGGTTACTCAAATCGGGTGCTTGATTTAATGTTGTCGATGTCAGCAAAAGAATAACTCACTGACACCGCAAGGCGGAAGTCAAAAGTCAAAAGTCAAAAGTCAAAAGGCTTATAGAATAGATTTTTGAATTATTTAGGGGTTTTATTTACGCCTTGCGGTGCTGGTGAGAGACGCGATGTATCCCACAGACGCGATAATTCAGATAAATTAGACGCGATAAATCGCGTCTCTACGAGAGAAATGGCTAAGTTGGGAACAACCGATTTAATTAAAGTGCATTCCATTGGACAGCCAATTTTCGCATAACCCACCTAAAATAGGGCTGTGGTTAATTTTAGCTAGCCAATGTGGGCAATGTTTAAGAAAAGTTGCCAAAATCGGAATTCTGAGGAACAGTCAAGAGTGTAAACAAGTAAGGAATTAAGTACGTCCCAAACCAGCACAACTCACGGAGAAAAATATGTCTAAAACTTTACTAGAACAATTACGCCAAATGACCGTTGTGGTGGCGGATACAGGGGATATCAAGGCAATTGAGAAGTTTACACCCCAAGATGCTACTACTAATCCTTCTCTGATTACTGCGGCGGCACAGATGCCGGAATATCAGGAAATTGTTGATCAAACTTTACTCCAAGCGAAGAAAGATGCCGGTGCTGCTGCTAGTCAAGCAGATATCGTGACTTTGGCTTTTGACCGTTTAGCAGTGGCTTTCGGTTTGAAGATTTTACAAATTATTCCTGGTCGTGTTTCTACAGAAGTAGACGCTCGTTTGTCTTTCGATACTGAAGCTACTGTTACCAAAGGCAGAGAATTGATTGCTCAGTACAAAGCGGCTGGTGTTGATCGCGATCGCGTCTTAATTAAAATTGCCACCACTTGGGAAGGCATTCGCGCTGCGGAAATTCTGGAGAAAGAAGGTATTCATTGTAACTTAACATTGTTGTTTGGTCTTCACCAAGCGATCGCCTGTGCAGAAGCTGGCGTTACCTTAATTTCTCCTTTCGTCGGTCGGATTCTCGACTGGTACAAAAAAGATACCGGACGCGATAGCTATCCAGCCGCCGAAGATCCTGGTGTATTGTCTGTCACCACAGTCTACAACTACTACAAAAAATTCGGACATAAAACCGAAGTTATGGGAGCTAGCTTCCGCAACATTGGCGAAATTACCGAACTAGCTGGTTGTGACCTGCTGACCATTTCTCCCGGACTATTAGCTGAATTGCAAGCAACTGAGGCAGAATTGCCACGCAAACTTGATCCTGCTAAAGTAGCAAACATGGAAATCAAAAAGATATCCGTTGATAAAGCTACCTATGATAAGATGCACGCTGCTGACCGGATGGCATCTGACAAACTAGCAGAAGGTATCGATGGCTTTACCAAAGCATTAGTTGCTCTAGAAAAACTCTTAGCAGAGCGACTAGCGAAACTTGAGAGTGAAGCGATCGCCAGCCGTTAAGGCAATATCTGAGCAGTATTAAAGGTTGAGTAAATCCTCAACCTGCTCATCTCGTCCCCTATTTTGTGGGTGCTTTATCAGTTATCAGTTAAGAGACATAATCGGGTTTAAGTCCCCCACCTTATGCCTTGATAACTGATAACTGTTCACTATTCACTGATTTAATATCTTCGCCAGTCATACATTAATCTACCATGACGATCGCGGACTAGCTGCCAGCGTCCATGACGATAGTATTGTCCATTATAACGAATGGGTTGAACGCCTTGTTTGCGGTGATAGTGTCGTTGATTAGGCCTTCTACGATTGTAGTGGTTGCCTGTGGAAGGTTGGCGACGATAGTGTCGCCGATGATGTCTATGAGCTAACAAAAGTTCTGGGCTGGTATCTCCCCCGACTAAATTTGTCTCTAGTTCCACATTCTGCTGATGGAGAACATTATTTACATTACTATCTTTAGCTTCAGCCATAGCCGAGGGATAGATGAAGGCAAAGACCAAAATCGTAATTGAATATAGCTTCTGGAAACTTTTCACGTTTTGCCTTTCCTTAGCGGTACTTAGTTTATTTAATAGCTGAAAATTAGCAACCATATAGTTAAGCGTTCACAAACGTCAAACAGGTAAAAGTAATGAAAGTATTAGTTTTAAATGCTGGATCTAGTAGTCAAAAAAGTTGTCTGTATGAAATTGCAGATAATTGTTTACCCACGGTCGCACCCCAGCCTTTGTGGTCAGGAAAAGTTAACTGGACTCAAGACCGAGGTGTGGCAGAAATTGAAGTGAAGACAGCTACAGGTGAAACGCTGCAAGAATCAATCTATGGCGATTCGCGACGCGCACACGTTGCTTATATGCTCTATACTCTCAGTCGTGGTGCGACCAAGGTCATTGAGCATCTCTCAGAAATTGATGTGGTGGGGCATCGTGTCGTACATGGTGGTCAGGAATACAGAAAAAGTGTGGTGATCACAGAAGATGTTAAACAAACCATTTCCAGATTATCAAGTTTAGCGCCAGCACACAATCCAGCCGCTTTGGAAGGGATAGAAGCCATTGAGCAAAGCTTGGGAGATGTCACTCAAGTGGCGGTGTTTGATACCGGATTTCATGCGACTCTCCCCGATGCGGCAGCCATCTATCCTGGCCCTTATGAATGGGTAGAGCAAGGTATTCGCCGCTACGGTTTTCATGGTATTAGTCATCAATATTGCTCAAATCGTGCGGCTCAAATCCTCAACCGAGATTTAGCATCCCTGCGCTTAATCACTTGTCATTTGGGTAATGGTTGCTCTTTGGCAGCGATTAAAAATGGACGCAGTATTGATACTACTATGGGATTCACTCCCCTTGATGGGTTGATGATGGGTAGTCGTTCTGGTTCAGTTGATCCAGGCATTTTGATTTATTTGTTGCGGCAATCAAATTACTCTGCTGAAAGGCTGGACTATGCCTTAAATAAAGGTTCTGGCTTACGAGGAATTTCGGGTGTATCCAGCGACTTACCCCAGGTGATTGCCGCGATCGCCGAAGGGAATTATCGCGCTCAACTAGCTTGGGATATGTATGTGCATCACTTACGGTCTGGGATTGGTTCGATGCTGGCTAGTTTAGGCGGATTAGATGCTTTAGTATTCACCGCAGGTATCGGGGAAAAATCCCCAGGAATACGCCAAGCAGCCTGTGAAGCTTTTGGATTTTTGGGCTTGAAAATTGACCCATCGAAAAATCAGCAACAACCGATTGACCAAGATATCGCCACAGCTAACTCAGATGTCCGGGTATTAGTAATTCGGACTCAAGAAGACTGGGCGATCGCGCAACAATCTTGGCAATTGGTTCGTAATTCGTAATTATAGAGATATCACATTTTATCTGTGGTTTAAATTTTGTCGCTGTCGCCCTTTTTGGCAACTGAATTTAAAACAATAGGGTAAGCTCAAAGCTTACCCTAACAAATTGAGATCAAAGTACAATTCAGACCGAAGCGTTAACTGAACCGCCAGCTGCTTGCAAGCGAGCGCGGGCGCGTTTGAAGGCTTGGGTTGCCTGAATTTGTGCTTGTTTGTCTTCGGCTGGCACTTGATTTAGGCGTGTTTGTGCTTGGTTGTAAGCTGCACGAGCATCTTCAAGTTTAATCATGTCGCCACGTTCTGCACCGTTGACCACAATTGTCACTTCATTTTCTTCAATTTTGGCAAAGCCACCCAATAAAGCGATCGCTTGCCAATCTTGACTTTTGCTGGTGCGGACGCGCATCACACCTGTATCTAAAGCAGTAAACAGAGGTGCGTGTCCAGTCAGGATACCTAACTGACCAGTAGTACTGGGTAGAACTACTTCTTCAGCTGCGGCATCCCATACTGTTTTATCTGGGGAAACTACACGAACGGTTAGAGTCATTTTTCAGTTGTCAGTTGTCAGTTATCAGTTATCGGTGATGGAATTATCAATGAACAGTTATCACTTTTATTCTGAATCACTGTTCACTGATAACTGTTCACTGAACTTATCCTTTGAGCTTTTCAGCTTTAGCGATCGCTTCGTTAATGTCGCCTACCAAGTAAAAAGCTTGCTCTGGTAAAGCATCTAATTCACCAGACAAAATCATTTTGAAGCCCTTAATGGTGTCTTCTAACTTCACATACTTACCAGGAGAACCAGTAAATACTTCTGCTACGAAGAACGGTTGAGACAAGAAGCGCTCTACCTTCCGCGCCCGTGCTACGATCAGACGGTCTTCTTCAGACAATTCATCTAAACCAAGAATGGCGATAATGTCTTGAAGTTCTTTATAACGTTGCAGGGTTGACTGTACAGCACGTGCAGTACTGTAGTGATCATCACCGACAATTTCCGGCTGCAACATGGTGGAGGTAGAATCGAGGGGGTCAACTGCGGGATAAATTCCCTTAGAAGCCAAACCACGAGATAATACTGTGGTTCCATCCAAGTGAGCAAAGGTGGTTGCAGGTGCGGGGTCAGTTAAGTCATCCGCAGGTACATATACCGCTTGAATCGAAGTAATGGAACCCTCTGTAGTCGAGGTAATCCGTTCTTGTAATGCACCCACGTCGGTTCCTAAAGTAGGCTGATATCCTACTGCTGAAGGCATCCGACCCAACAGCGCCGATACTTCAGAACCTGCTTGTACAAACCGGAAGATGTTGTCGATAAACAGAAGTACGTCCTGCTTACTCACATCACGGAAATACTCAGCCATTGTCAAGCCTGACAGACCAACCCGCATTCTCGCTCCGGGTGGCTCGTTCATTTGACCATAAACGAGCGCAATCTTGGAATCGTTGAGGTTATCTTTGTTGATTACCCCAGATTCCATCATTTCGTTGTAGAGGTCATTACCCTCACGAGTCCGCTCACCTACGCCAGCAAATACTGACACGCCACCGTGTTGTGTAGCGATGTTGTTAATCAATTCCATCATAATGACGGTTTTACCAACACCAGCACCGCCGAACAGACCAATTTTACCACCACGTCGATAGGGGGTCAGAAGGTCAACAACTTTAATCCCAGTTTCAAACACTGAAGGTTTGGTTTCCAGGTCAGTGAATTTGGGAGAAGGGCGGTGGATGGGTAAGGTTTCCGTTGCATTGACAGGGCCGCGATTGTCTACGGGTTCGCCTAGAACGTTGAAAATCCGTCCCAAGGTAACTTTACCAACTGGGACGCTGATGGGAGCGCCTGTATCAACAACTTCCAAACCACGGATTAAGCCATCGGTGGAACTCATCGAAACAGTCCGCACTTGGTTGTCGCCCAGCAACTGCTGCACTTCAACGGTAAGTTTGATTTCTTGTCCTGTTTCGTTGGTGCCTTTGATGGTCAAAGCGTTGTAGATTTGGGGTAGTTTTCCACCGGCAAATTTAACGTCTACAACTGGGCCAATGATTTGGGTAATGTAGCCAATGTTTGTTTTTTCTGCTGTTGTGACCATGCTGCGCCTAATAATTGTAGCTATATTTCAGATAGGGTCTGGGAAGACATAAGATTATGCAATTTGACATACCTCCTCGTCCTAAAGTCCGAGGATTCCTTGACGCTTCTTCGGGTTGATGCTCCCAATGTAGTCTTACCATCCCTCCACGTCCGTTTAAAGTCTCCCAATGCCCTATGGCGACTATATTCCAATTTTACCAGAAAGCCGTAGAAGGCTTTTACTGAGCTTGCCGAAGTGACGGGGCTTGTATCTCGTTGTTCTCGGTCATCTTACACTCTAGCACCGGAGGGGTACACAACTGTCTTAGTAATTCCTTAAAAAATGGGGACTGTGGAAGAAGTGAGCCACTGATGCAAAACTCTTTTCTCGTTGTATCCTTTGCGACTTTGCGTCAGGACTTTCGGTTTGTGGGATATTTTTTTGTTTTGAAGTCCCTGAGATTCCGACAAACTTCTTCGGAATGGGGTTGTTTACTAGTTCGCGCACCATTCTGACTAGAAATACCATAAGATAAGAACTATCTAGGTTATGGGAGTCATGGTGAAGATGACTAATAAACTTATAAAGTCAAACAAAAATAAATCCTCTAGTCTATATGAACAAGATTATCATTTGTGGTTAGAGCGAATGGCATTTTTATTGACAAATAAAAGATTATCAGAATTAGATTTAGATAATTTAATTCAAGAAATAGAAAGCATGGGGAAAAGTGAGAAAAATGCTTTAAGAAGTAATTTAAGAGTGCTTTTAATGCACCTACTTAAATACAAATTTCAATCTCAAAAGCGCTCTAATAGTTGGTTATATACAATCTATGAACATCGGTTAAGATTGCAAGAATCTTTTTTAGAGAGTCCTAGTTTAAAAGGCTATTTTATGGAAGTTTTAGCGATGTGTTATCAAAATGCTCGCACAGAAGCAGCCATTGAAACCGGACTTCCCCATGCTATTTTTCCCGCAGAGTGTCCTTTTTCTGTTGACGAAATCTTAGATGCAGATTTCTTTCCCAGTTGATATATAAGGTTGGGTGGGTTTTACTTCGTTATATTCAACCTACAATTTTCAGAATTTAACCGTATTGAGTTATACGAAATTACCAAGTAATGCGATCGCGCCATTTTTCTGTCATCCTGGTACTAATTCCTGAAACTCTGCTTAAGTCTTGTGGAGATGTAAATTTCTGCTGCTGACGAGCAATGATGATTCTCTGTCCTAATGTTTCACCAATTCCTGGAAGAGTTACCAATTCTTCTAAAGTTGCAGTATTGATGTTTACTGGCTTCATTTCCAAGGGATCGCTGGATGTGCGAGTTATAATCTGAGGACACTGTTTTTCTTCTGCGGCTATTCTTTGCTGAACAGATGGCGGTACACCAAGTCGCACATCGGCATAAAGACGGGCGAACTCACGCACATAATGGGCTGCGATTGTCGGATTTTCCACTATTAACAGTGTTTCATCATTACCATGATTGGCAGCTTTTGACCAGTTGTGAGAACCTGTAATTACTGTTTGTTGGTCAATGACGGCAAATTTGTGATGCAATAAATCGCCTCTAGCTAAGGTAGGGACACCGACAGTAGTCAGGGGCTTTTTCCAAGGATTATTATCTATTTCATATTTACAATTATTACTCAGCGCCACTCCCATCATGTCTAAACCTTCGCTATAGTAACGATAGGCAAATTGTGAATCAATTAAAGCTCGGATAGAAACATTTTTTTGATGGCGGGTTTCTAGGATATGAGAAAGACGCTGCTCGGAAAAAACAAACAATGCCATATCGATAGATTTTGTGGCAGAATCTAAAGTTTTTCCGATTAAACCATTACTAGATTTATACCAAGGTTGTGTAGGGGAAGTAGGTGAAAAATGTACGGTAATTTTGCTCTCCATTAATCTAATTGTTTGAGGCGATCGCATTGGTTTTTGCAAGCCGAATCTACTATCTGGCTTACCTCCTGGACCATCACCCCACATAATATTAAATTCCTCAGTAAATAAAATGGCTAATTCTGGGCTATCAATTTCTAAGAAATTATTGGCATTTCCTAAACTGCTGAGATTGCTATAATCACCGTGAATATCACTCAAAGTAAAATTAGCTGAAGTTTTAATTACCCAACGATTATCGACAATTACAAATTTGTGATGCATCAAATTACTACCGGCTGAACCATCAGCCCGATCATCTATCCAGGGAATTTTGGCATTGTGTAAAATTATTAATGCGTCTCGTTGATTTATTTCTTCGGGACTCAGTTGATTATCTTGGTTTAAATCTACAAAAGCAAAGAATTCTTGATAACGGGCTTGTTCTCTAGGCGTTAAATTTTGAACTTCCCCAGGTGTTAAACTACTCCAAGGGCGACTGTAATTATCTTCTAAAATTACCCTCACTTTCACACCCGCTTTTTGTCTCTGGGCTAGTGCTTGAGCAATTTTAGGTAAACGTAATTCTTGAATGGCTACGTCTACCGTGGTTTTAGCTTGAGAAATAGCATCAATAATTTTTTGCTCTAAGTTATCTCCAGGGCGAGTTTGTTGGCGGTAAGGTTCTTTGTATTCTGAAGCCTGGGAATGGTTAAAATAAACTTGAACTAATGGATCTTGTGGTAAAGCTGCTAAAAGCTGATTTGTGGGTTGGGCTTTTTGACAAGCAACTATGGCGAGAATCAGAAAAAAGATCAGAAAATATTTTCTTGGTGGGAAAATCTGCACGGTAATTTGTTAAAAGTGGATTGAGTATGAACACATTTATATTTCCCCAGATGTATCCGCAGATAATCAAATCCACCTCTTAATACAGAAGTTTTGAGATTTTTTCACACAATTATTGATAATATGCAAATATATTTAGATTACAGCGCCACTACTCCCACTCGCCCAGAAGCGATCGCAGCTATGCAAACAGCCCTGAATCAACAATGGGGCAATCCTTCTAGTTTACATGAGTGGGGACAACGCGCCGCCACAATGGTAGAACAAGCCAGAATCCAAGTGGCAGGTTTAATTAATGCGGCTAATCCAGAATCGATAATTTTTACGGCTGGTGGTACAGAAGCCAATAATTTAGCCATTATGGGCATTGCCAGATTGTACTCTGTGCCGCAACATATAATTATTTCCCAGGTGGAACATTCCGCCATTTCGGAACCAGCGCGGTTGTTGGAAATGTGGGGTTGGAAAGTGACGCGTTTGGGTGTAGATGCTAAAGGTAGAGTTAACCCCCAGGATTTAACAGCAGCGTTGCAGGATAATACTGTTTTAGTTTCGGTGATTTACGGTCAAAGTGAAATAGGTACTATCCAACCAATTGCGGAATTAGGAAATATTGCCCAAAAACATGGTGTTTTATTTCACACAGATGCAGTCCAAGCTGCGGGACGTGTACCCCTAGATGTGCAGAAATTACCAGTAGATTTACTCAGTCTTTCCAGTCATAAGATATATGGACCCCAAGGATCTGGGGCGTTGTATGTGCGTCCAAATATCGAATTAGTGCCTTTATTGGGTGGTGGGGGACAAGAAATGGGATTGCGTTCGGGGACTCAAGCTGTACCTGCGATCGCTGGTTTTGGAATTGCAGCCGAATTAGCTACCGTAGAATTACATAGTGAAATACCCCGGTTAATTAAGTTGCGCGATCGCTTGTTTGCTGAGTTAGCAGATATTCCTGGTTTAATCCCCACAGGCGATCGCGATCATCGTTTACCTCATCATGTGAGTTTCTGTCTAGAACACGCTGATGGTAAAAAACTCAGTGGTAAGGCTTTGGTCAGACAAATGAATCTGGCTGGTATTGGTATTAGTGCCGGTTCTGCCTGTCACAGTGGTAAACTTAGCCCTAGTCCTATACTCTTAGCTATGGGTTATCCAGAATCAGCCGCCTTGGGAGGGGTGCGCTTGACTTTGGGGCGTGATACTACAGAAGCTGATGTTGATTGGGTGGCGATGGTGTTTAAGCAAGTTTTGCAGAGGCTGATCTGCTGAGGGAAATATGGATTTTTTGCACGCAGAGGCGCAGAGGCGCAGAGAAGAAGAGTTTGAGAGATGTCATTTTATTTGTGGAAAGTTCCTAGATGGCTCGCACCCCTACGTTAAAATTTGATCGCGGTACATTAATTTTACATCCACCACCACGGGGTAAGGGTTGGATGGACTATGCTACATGGGATGATCGGGTGGAAAAGTTTCGCATTCCCGCGATGAGATATCGGGCTTTGGTGGAAGCGTTACAAGCGGAAGATGTTTATTTTGTGGATGAGGCTAAGGAATTTTATCCCGTAGATTTAATTCCCAGTATGGAAATGGAACCTTACCCCCACCAAACTGAGGCTTTAGCAGCTTGGAAGTTGGAGGGTAGGCAGGGGGTTGTGGTATTACCTACGGCGGCGGGAAAGACTTATTTGGCGCAAATGGCGATGCAATCTACACCCCGCACTACTTTAATTGTGGTTCCAACTTTGGATTTAATGCATCAATGGTATGCTCATTTAGTAGCTGCCTTTCCTGATGCTGAGGTGGGTTTGTTGGGTGGTGGTTCACGCGATCGCACTGCAATATTAGTGGCGACTTATGATAGTGCGGCTATTCATGCGGAAACCTTGGGAAATAAGTATGCTTTGCTGGTTTTTGATGAATGTCATCATTTACCTACGGATTTTGGACGGGTAATTGCAGAGTATGCGATCGCCCCTTATCGTTTAGGATTGTCAGCAACACCAGAACGCACTGATGGGAAACACGCGGATTTAAATATTCTTATTGGCCCGGAAGTCTATCGCAAACGGGCTGAGGATTTAGCGGGTGGTGCTTTAGCGAAGCATGAAATTGTCCAAATTAAGGTGAAGTTATCACAGCATGAGCGAGAAAGATACAATACATTAATTCAAACTCGCAATGATTTTTTGCGCCAATCGAAGATTTCTTTGGGGAGTATTCAAGGTTGGCAAATGTTTGTGAAAATGAGTGCGCGATCGCCTGCTGGACGTAGGGCTATGTTAGCACACCGAGAAGCGAAAAATATTGCTTTGGGTACTGATGGTAAGTTAAGAATTTTGGCTAATTTGTTGGCGGAACATTTCCCGGAAAGGATTCTCATTTTTACGGCTGATAATGCTACGGTTTATAGTATTTCTCAACAATTATTAATTCCGGCGATTACTCATCAAACTCCTGTGAAGGAACGCCATGAAATTTTAAGTAAGTTTCGGGAGGGGGAATATAATACTTTGGTGGCTTCTCATGTGTTGAATGAGGGGGTTGATGTTCCTGCTGCTTCTGTGGCGATTATTTTGTCGGGAACTGGTTCGACTAGGGAGTATGTTCAGCGTTTGGGTCGGGTGTTGAGAAAGGGGAATGTGGCTAATAAGCGGGCGATTTTGTATGAGGTGGTGGCTGAGGATACTAGTGAGGAGGGGACTTCGGCGCGACGTAGGGGGGAAGAGAGGAGGAACGAACCGCAAAGACGCAAAGGACACGAAGGGAAGAGGGAGAAGAAGGGGAATTTGCAGGTTGTTTATGGGGGTGGGAAGGGGAACATCCCGAAGGCTGCGGAACAGGTAGAGATTAAGTATTCAACGGATAAGAATAATGTTACCGACGGATTTACTGAGTCATCGCCAAAACGGAGAGGAAATAATTCCGAAGAGGTTGAAGATTGATCAGAAAACTTTGGAGTTAGGGAATGAGTTGATTGCTTGTTTTGAGGAGGCGAAAGGGAAGACTCAGGGGGTTTTGGAACGTCAGCTTTTGGATTTGGAAGGTGATGCGACGGATTATCGGGTGAAGCGGGGTTTGGCTTATATTCTTAAGAGTAGTTTCTGCACTTTTGAGGTGGTGAGTCCTTTGGAACCGCCTATGTTACGGGAACGGGTGTTTGCTTTGGCGGCGAAGTCGGTTCCTAGTGGGGAGTCTACTCAGGTGACTTTAACTAAGATTGCTGATGAGTTGAGTCAGGAATTGGAACGTGAGGTTTTGTTGGAACAGGTGCGCGATGGTTTATATGCTGATTTGGCTGAAAATAAGATTTTAACTAATTTTGATGCGCCGAGTCCGGTGGATTTATTAAATAGATATAATTTGTCTCAAGTACAGGGAATTTTTTATAAGGCCAGTAAGTTAATTTTAAATGCTCATCGTAATGTTCCTGGGGAATATAAGCTGTTATTTCGTTATTTGAAGTTGTTTCAATTGATGGCTTATATTGAAGGTGATGCTGACCACGGGTTTACAATTACCGTTGATGGTCCGACGAGTTTATTTAATCCTAGTACGAGATATGGGCTGGCGATCGCCAAATTAATTCCGGCTTTACTTCATGTCACTAAATGGAGTCTTTCCGCCACGTTACAAACTCGTGATCCTTACACGAAAGCATGGAACACGGGCAGATTTACCCTCAATTCCGAATGTGGTTTAGTGTCTCACTATTCTAAGGGTAAACCTTACGATAGTATGCTAGAGTCATCCTTTGCCGATAAATGGGATGCACTCAAAACAGATTGGGTATTAGAGCGAGAAGTGGATTTATTACCCGTTCCTGGTAGTGTGATGATTCCCGATTTTCGGTTAGTCCATCCTGATGGGCGAGACTTTCTATTAGAAATAGTTGGTTATTGGCGACCAGAATATTTACAAAAGAAATTTTATCAAGTGCGGAGTTCTGGATGTAACAATTTAATTTTAGCAATTTCCGAAAGATTAAACTTAGAAAAAGCCGGAGTAAAATTAGATAATGTCCCCGCCAAAATTGTCTGGTTTAAAGATAAGTTATTACCAAAAGCCGTATTAGCAGTAATTGAGGAAGACGTATGAAAAGTATAGAAACAATAGCCACAGTCACAAAAGACGGTAAAATTACAGTCCAGTTACCGCCTGATATCCCAGCAGGTGAACATCATGTAGTGATAGTAATTGAAGAAAAACATACAGATGAGAAAGTAGAGATAAAGGAAAAGCGTCCGCCTTTAAACTTTCCCGTGCATAATTGTGGTCTTGGTTCTGAAAATCTTTCTTTAAGACGTGAGGATATGTATGGTGATTGGGGAAGGTAATCCTGTTTTTTTAGATACAAATATCCTAGTATATGCTAGTCAAATTCAGTCTCCATTTCACATAGCCGCGATATCAACTATGCAAAGTTTATATGATGTGGGTGTGGACTTGTGGATTAGCCGGCAAATATTGCGGGAATATTTAGCTACTCTTACCCGTAGTCAACAATTTACCAACCCATTACCCATTGCAACAGTAATTGAGGATGTTCTCTATTTTCAAACCCGTTTTCGGGTAGCTGAAGATAGTCCTCTGGTAACAGAAAGATTACTAACACTCATAGAGCAAATTCCTAGCGGTGGTAAACAAATTCATGATGCCAATATTGTTGCCACCATGCTAGTTTACGATATCCGGCAATTACTCACCCACAACACAAGTGACTTTGCCAGATTTGCTAACTTAATTACTGTCTTACCCCTAACGTAAATAACTTATTTGACTCACAATAAAACCCCTCAGCGAACCTTTGCGCTAACCTCCGCGCACCTTTGCGTTAAAAAAACTCCATCTCACTCATCCTCCCCTCTAACAACTCCAACAACCCATCAACATCCTTCCCCACCTCCTCAAAACAAATCGCCGGAGGAGGTTCAGGCGCAAACTGAATCAACTTTAATTCACCCTTCCCAATCCCAATCATCACCACTTCCTCTTCAGGCTTATGATGATCAACAATACCCAAAATTTCCTGAAGCCGATTATCAACCTTATTATTTAAATCTTCTATCGCCGCTTGGGGACAATAAATAAAATGCGGAGTTGGCTGTAAATCAATCCCAACAGTACCCTGACTATTGCCATTTTCCAACCACAACCCCCAAAAAAGAGCCGCCAAATCACGCTGATTTTCCTTGACAAACCTATCCAACTGGCCGCGCCACTTGCTATTCCCTGTCTCCGGTTGACTACTTCCAAACATCATAAACTCTCTGCGTCTCTGCGCCTCTGCGTGACACCTATCTTACCCCACTTTGCACACGCCAGAGGCTGGCATAAATACCGTCTTTATCTAGTAATTGCTCATGGGTTCCTGATTCTATCAATTTCCCATGTTCCATGACATAAATGCAATCAGCATTGCGGATAGTAGAAAGACGATGAGCGATCGCAATGGTAGTTCTATCTACTGTAATCCGTTCGAGCGATCGCTGAATAGCCGCCTCTGTTTCATTATCCACCGCCGAGGTAGCTTCATCTAAAATTAGAATAGGCGGATTCTTGAGTATTGCACGAGCGATCGCAATTCTTTGTCGTTGTCCACCAGATAACTTTTGACCACGCTCCCCCACAATTGTCTCATAACCTTGGGGCAGTTCCATAATAAATTCATCAGCCTCAGCCACCTTCGCCGCCTTAATTATCTCTGATTCCCTAGCCTCAAAGCTGCCATAAGCAATATTCTCCGCCACGGTACCATGAAACAAAAATACATCCTGACTCACCAAACCAATACAGCGCCGCAAATCCCGTAAATTTAAATCTGGTAATGCAATTCCATCTACGGTAATTTTTCCAGATTTCACCTCATACAACCGCAATAAAAGTTTAACTAAAGTGCTTTTACCCGAACCAGTAGAACCCACAATCGCAATTGTATTTCCGGCGGTCACACGCAAAGACAGATTTTCCATCACTGGTAATCTATCTTGATAAGCAAAACTGACATTGTGAAATTCCACCTCCCCCCGTACCGCATCCACAGGTAAAGGGATATTCCCCGGATGAATAGCAAAGGGAGTATCCAACAAATTCATCACCCGATTAGTTGAAGCCATCGCCCGTTGATATAAATCAAAGGTATCGCCTAACCGAGTTAAAGGCCAAAGTAAACGCTGAATTAAAAATATTAATACACTGTAAGCGCCTACAGACATTCTCCCAGCCACTGCTTCCATTCCGCCAAACAGGAGTAAGGATGTAAAACTGATTAAAATCAACATCCGAATCAAGGGAATAAAAGCCGCAGACAGTGCGATCGCTTTCGAGTTACTGTGTCTATAAGCTATACTCTCTTGTTCTAAACGTCCGGCTTCATACTCCTCAGCCGTGAAACTCTTAATCGTAGTAATACCGCTGAGATTATTTGACAAACGTCCATTGAGTAAACCTACCTTTTCGCGGACATCAGCATAACGCGGTGCTAGCAACTTCTGGAAAGCCACCGAACCCCAGAGAATAAAAGGCATCGGCAAAATTGCCATCCAAGCTATACTAGGAGCCAAAACAAAAAATGCCCCCCCAATAATCACCACAGTTGTAGCTACTTGAATGAGGTCATTTGCGCCCACATCTAGAAAACGCTCTAATTGGTTAACATCATCACTGAGGATAGACATTAAACCGCCAGTGCTGCGTTCCTCAAAATAAGCCAATTCCAACTCTTGCAGGTGTTTGTATGCATCCAAACGTAAATTATGCTGAATCTTCTGCCCTAAGTTACGCCACAATAACTTATAGCGATATTCAAAAAATGATTCTAAAATCCAAGTAATCACGGTGAGTAGAGACAGAATCAAAAATTGCCCAAAGATATCTTGAACACCGAACTGAGCAATGATAGAATCCTGCTGCTGAACTACCACATCCACTGCAATCCCAATTAGTGCAGGTGGTGCTAAATCAAAGAGTTTATTCAGGATAGAACAGCCAATAGCCAGCCAAATTTGTTGCCGATACTCGTGTCCGTAGTCAAGCAAGCGCTGAAGAGGGTGTACTGAATGCCTACGTCTTGTTGATGCCTGATTAGATTTAAATGCTATAGCCACAGTCATTTACGGTTGCGTGACACCGATATTACCACAATAAGAAGCAGGGGGGCAGGGAGCAGGGAGCAGGGGGGATTAGAGGGAGTGGGTAGTGGGGCAGGGGAGGGGTAAGATAGGTAAAAAAAGTAGCAGGGAAAATGGAAAAAGAACCAATTAAAAGTCATGAAGACTTGGAAGTTTACAAAATGGCATTTGATGTTGCCATGAAAATCTTTGAACTATCAAAGAAGTTTCCTGTAGAAGAGAAGTATTCATTGATAGATCAAATTCGTCGTTCATCTCGTTCTGTTTGTGCAAATCTTGCAGAAGCATGGAGAAAGCGTCGTTATGAAGCAGCCTTTGTCGCTAAACTAAGTGATTCTGAGTCCGAGGCAGCAGAAACGCAAACTTGGCTTAAGTTCGCGGTTAAATGTAATTATTTAGATGTGGAAACAGGTAGAGAAATTTATGGAGCCTACAATCGCATTTTAAGCATTCTAGTAACTATTATCAACAACCCAACACCTTGGCTGTTAAAACGCTAATTCCCTCCCCTTGCCTCTTCTCTCCTATTTCTTCTCCCCTGCCCCCTGCCCCCTGCCCCCCTGCCTCTTTTGACCGGGAACGTGTCACCATAGTATAGGAGTTGCCTAAAGATGCAAAAGGAGATAGAACCTTGAAAAGTCAGCAATTGGGGAATTGGCAAACCACAGTCTTCGGAATTGTGTTAGCACTCATTGTCCTCATCGGATTAAATTCCTTTGTAATTCTCAACCCAGGACAAGCAGGAGTCATCAGCATCTTAGGTAGCGCTAGAGATGGTGCGCTACTAGAAGGTATTCACATTAAACCACCCCTTGTCTCGGTAGTTGATGTGTATGATTTGACAGTACAAAAATTTGAAGTCCCCGCCGAAAGTTCTACCAAGGACTTGCAAAATTTATCAGCCAGATTTGCGATAAACTTTCGCCTTGACCCCACAAAGGTAGTCGAGGTGAGACGGAAACAAGGAACATTAGCAAATATTGTCTCAAAAATCATTGCTCCTCAGACACAAGAAGCATTTAAAATCGCTGCTGCTAGAAGAACAGTAGAAGAAGCAATTACCAAAAGGAGTGAATTAAAAGAAGACTTTGATTTTGCTTTGGGCAATCGCTTGGCTAAATATGGGATAATTGTGCTAGATACTAGTGTAGTTGACTTGAATTTCTCGCCAGAATTTGCCAAAGCTGTAGAAGAAAAACAAATAGCTGAACAGCGAGCGCAAAGAGCAGTTTATATAGCCAGGGAAGCCGAACAACAAGCCCAGGCTGATGTGAATCGCGCCAAGGGTAGAGCCGAAGCACAAAAACTCTTAGCAGAGACTCTCAAAGCCCAGGGTGGGCAGTTAGTTCTGCAAAAAGAAGCAATTGAAGCTTGGAGAAATGGCGGCTCTCAGATGCCTAGAGTCCTCGTTATGGGTGGTGAATCTCAAGGCGGTGTACCATTCCTTTTCAACTTAGGAAATCCCGAATACAATCAACCGTAATTTGAGTAAATAATTAAAATGGGGTGGGATTAACCCACCTCATATACCACAGCCAAACCCAGAAAATCATAAATTGATTTATGACGACACCAAATCACCAAAACCTCACAACCTCAGAAGCTACAAAAATCCTACATAAATTCAACTGTTTAGATATCGCACCCATTCTCAAACCCTCAGAAAAAGCCTTGGTTCGTCGGGCTTTAACTTTGGTAGCTAGTATTTCTGACTACCAAATATTAGGAATTTGTGCTGATACCGCAGAAGCAGGCATACTGGCCATGAGAACTTATTCTCATGCTTTTGGTTATGAAGTCCCTAGTGATTTAGCCACACCCGAAGGGCCAGTTTATATCAAATTAAATGGCAAAAATGGGTTATGTTATCTCGACTCCTATGCCGGACATCATCGGGGTGTATTAATTTCTTGCCAATCTTATAATGAAGGGGGAATCAACGAAATGTATGGACATTTACCCCTGGATTTATTTGCTTAGATTAGGCAGTAGAGATGGGAGCATTCCAAATGTGTCAGAATTTACCTTGTCTATTAGAACTTACCTGAGAGGATGAAAGAAAATAAACTGCTTGGAATGTTCCCATCTTGGTAAAACTAGATGTTCTACAGACACTGACTAATGACCAATGACCAATGACTAATTTTTATGAGTAATATTACACTACAATCAGTTAAAAAAGATTTTGGCATCAAAGAAATTTTAAGAGATGCCAGTTTTAGCTTAGATACTACAGATAAAGTCGGCTTAATTGGTACTAACGGTTCTGGTAAATCAACTTTATTAAAAATGATTGCCGGACTAGAATCAATTGATAGTGGACAAATTACCTTTACTTCTGGTGCAAAAGTAATTTACTTACCGCAGCAGCCAGACTTAGATGAAAGTCACACAGTTTTAGAGCAAATTTTCGCGGATAGTGGCGAACATCTGGCTTTGGTGCGTGAGTATGAAGAACTATCTCACAAACTTGTTCATCATCCAGAAGATAGTCAATTGATGTCCCGCTTGTCTGGGGTAATGCAACGGATGGAAACTGCTGGCGCTTGGGAACTGGAAACCAACGCCAAAATTATCTTGACTAAGTTAGGAATTTCGGACTTTGATGCTGTCATCGGTACTTTGTCAGGAGGTTATCGCAAGCGCATCGCCTTAGCAACAGCTTTACTATCAGAACCAGACATTTTACTGATGGATGAACCTACCAACCATCTGGATGCGCTGTCTGTGGAATGGCTGCAAAGTTATTTAAATCGCTTTCGTGGCGCACTTTTGCTCATAACTCACGATCGCTACTTTCTCGATCAAGTCACAAACCGAATTATTGAAATCGACCGAGGCGATATTTACACTTATTCTGGTAATTATTCATATTACCTCGAAAAGAAAGCTTTAGCTGAAGAATCGGCAATTAGTAGCCAACGCAAACATCAGGGTGTATTACGCCGGGAATTGGAATGGTTAAGCCGGGGGCCAAAAGCGAGAAGTACCAAACAAAAAGCCCGCATTCAACGCATTCAAGGGATGCGGGAAACTGAGTTTAAACAAGTTCAGGGGAAAGTTGATATTTCCACAGTTGGTCGTCGCATGGGCAAAAAAGTTATTGAACTCAATAACGTTTCTAAAGGCTACGATGGACGCACCTTAATTAAGAATTTTACTCACGAATTTAGTCCCGAAGACCGAATTGGGATTATTGGCGGGAATGGGACTGGTAAATCTACTTTAATGGATATGATTACCGGACGCATTCAACCAGATTCCGGGAGTGTGGAAATTGGTAGTACAATTCACATCGGCTATTTTGACCAACATTCGGAAGAGTTACTTTCAGCTGTAGACGAAAATCAGCGCGTGATTGATTACATTAAAGAGGAAGGCGAATTTGTCAAAATCTCTGATGGAACTCAAATTTCTGCTTCCCAAATGTTAGAACGGTTTCTGTTTCCCGGAAACCAGCAGTATGCACCAATTCATAAATTATCTGGTGGGGAAAAACGCCGTTTGTTTTTGCTGCGGATTCTCATTGGTGCGCCTAATGTGTTGATTTTAGATGAACCTACCAATGATTTAGATGTGCAGACATTGGCGGTATTAGAGGATTATTTAGAAGATTTTGCTGGCTGTGTAATTGCAGTTTCTCACGATCGCTACTTTTTAGATCGCACTGTCGATACTATTTTTTCCTTGGAAGAGGGCGGTAATCTCCGACAGTATCCAGGTAATTACTCAGTTTATCTCGACTACAAAAAAGCTGAGGAGGAAGAAGCAAAACAGCAGCAAGCAGCGAATACTAAGGAAAAACCCCAGGAAGAGGCAAAAGTTGCAACTTCATCTTCAGATACCGATAATAAAAAGCGCCGCAGACTATCAAACTGGGAAAAGCGGGAATTTGAGGAGTTAGAAGGTAAAATTGCCAAGTTAGAAACTGAGAAAGCTACAGTTGAAAAAGCTTTGGTAAATGTCTCTGCTGGGAATTACACCCAAGTCCAGAAACTCTATGAACAAGTGGAAACTCTCAAGCAATCCATTGATACGGCGACAGAACGCTGGTTAGAATTAGCAGAGATGGATTCTTAATAAAATCGGTAAGAATAATATGTCTGTTAAAGTTGGTGATACTGCGCCTGATTTCTCTCTCAGCGCTCAAAATGGTTCCACAGTTAGCCTCAGCGCTTTTCGTGGTCAAAAAGCTGTTGTTTTGTACTTTTATCCCAAGGATGATACACCGGGATGTACAGCCGAATCCTGTGCTTTTCGGGATCAATATGAGGTGTTTAAAACTGCTGGTGCTGAAGTGATTGGCGTTAGCGGTGATTCTAACGAATCTCATCAAAAATTCGCAGAAAAGTATAATTTACCTTTTACTCTCTTGAGTGATAAAGGTAACGAAGTGCGGAAGCAATACGGCGCAACTGCTATGTTTGGTTTTGTTCCTGGTCGTGTGACTTATGTGATTGACAAGGACGGCGTTGTGCAGTATGTGTTTGATTCAATGTTGAATTTTAAAGGTCACGTTGAAGAAGCGCTGAAGACTTTGCAACAGTTGGCGGTATAAAATCACCCCACCCCTAGCCCCTCCCCCGAAGTTCACCCGGAGGGAAACCCTCCTTGTGACTTCTCTCCGCCGCGAGGAGGGGAACTGGATTTGCCGTTAAATCCTGTTTTTAGGGCTGGAAGCTGTCTTTGGCTCAGAATGTGTGTACACCATAGCCTTACTAAGGAAAGGGAAGTTAGAGTTTGGTTTGCGGTTAGGTTAAGTAGAGGCGACCCTCACTTGTGCGAGTGCGATTTTGCCGCCACAGCATTGTTCGCATGGGCTGAATTGCCATTTTTACCGTTGGTGTGTACGTTACTATGACGAGGTTGAATCACACCATAACCGCCGTGATTACGTTCGTAAATCACATTGATTTCACCAGTTTCAGAGTTGTGGAACATATAAAAGTCGTGTCCCACTAATTGCAGTTGTTGTGAGGCTTCTGCAACGGTCATCGGTGGCATGGAAAAATATTTTGTACGGACAACCTCATTTGGTAGTTCAGGGGTGCGATCGCCGATTAAATCTGCCGCTACTGGTTCGGGAACTAATACTTTATTTGTGGGTAGGGCATTAGTTTTCTTATCTTGAAGTTTTTCTTTATATTTACGCAGCTGACGAGCAATTTTATCTGCTACTAAGTCAATGCTGGCGTATAAATTTTCACTGCTTTCCTCTGCACGGATAACACTACCATTGGCATAAATAGTTACTTCCGCCGCTTGCTTGGTGGTGATTCGAGGATTGCGGGCAACACTCAGATGCACATCCACTTCATTGGTGATGTGTTGAAAGTGACTTACGGCTTTTTCAATTTTTTGATGTACATACTCCCGAATAGCATCGGTGATTTCAATATTTTTGCCGTGGATGACAAGCTTCATGTAAACTCTCCCACTGATATATTTAAGTGAATTTGTTTTGTATGAAAAGAAGTCGCGGTAAGGTCTTTCACTACCGCCAAAACAAATTTTGAACTATTTTAATGTACTGCTTCCACGTTTGCTCTGTGTTGGATGGGTGATCCAGTTCGAGATGTAAACGATTTATGAGATTCACCAGCCAGTGCATTCGTTCTGATTGTGTTTGGCGTGATGCTTGATGCAGACAGTTCCTCCTAACACCGTTGAGGTTATATATTCAACGTAGCACTTTGTATTCTCTAATGCAGCTGAGTTTGACTTTCCTTTAAGATCCTTTGCATTGCTTGACATTTCTTGACCCAAATTCTGTAAATGGCCATATATTTGGTGAATAAACCCGTTGATTTTTGGCATGATCCGTAGTATCGAAACAGATTACAGACGTTGTTTATTATTTAACGCAGGATTGATGCCATATATAGATGGTCTCTTATGGCAGCGATCGCTTCTTCAAGAGCGTATTCATAATCCCAGCCTAGATGATATATTAATATTGCTGGAGCATCCGCCTGTCTATACTTGGGGACAAGGCAGCAACCCCGAATTTCTCAAAGACCTGGATCAAAGTAAATTTGATGTCCACAGAGTTGAACGCGGTGGCGAAGTAACTTATCATTGCCCTGGTCAAGTTGTGGGGTATCCAATTTTAAATCTGCACTATTATCGTAAAGACCTGCATTGGTATCTCCGACAGCTAGAAGAGGTATTAATTCGGGTATTGGCAGTTTATGGGTTGACAGGCGATCGCCTACCGGGTTTTACTGGTGTTTGGTTAGAAGGGCGAAAAGTCGCTGCTATCGGGATTAAAGTCAGCCGTTGGATTACCATGCACGGGTTTGCATTCAATGTTTGTCCCGACATGACAGGCTTTCAACAAATTATCCCCTGTGGCATTGCTGATAAACCCGTCGCTAGTTTAGCCGAATGGATTCCCGGTATCACCTGTCAAGAGGTGCGTGTTAATATAGCCCAGTGTTTTGCGGAAGTGTTCAATGTGGAATTAGTCGAATCAATGGGTGATTAAACTGCTGGGGCGGCGGAAATTACCAAAAATGTTAGCAGTACCAAAATTAGGATGCTGAGTTTAACAATCAGGTAGTTGGTAGGGTCAGATAACGTCAAGTAGTAAATCATCTTAACCTCCATTTGCAGATGACTCTACCTTGATTGTGACTTAAAAATCATCACACTTTTGATAACGTGAAATTTCAGCAACATTTTTTAGCATTGCCACAATAATTTTAGACTTCCTGGGGGACAGATTTCTGATATTCCAGGCGTAATTGTGGAACATCCACCCGTTCACCCTCATAAAACAGCACACGGCTGACTTCATTCAAACCCAATTCTGTAAACTGGGCTAATTCCGAATCAGACAAAGCCCAAGGAGGTCCATCAGGTTCTATATCTGTGTCTCGAAACCGATTTATCACTAATAAAGTTCCTGCTGCTGCAACTACAGAAGCCACTGACGCAATCACATTAGAACGGAGACTCAAAGGTAAAGCTTGGATATTCCTGATTTCTACAACTAAGTCAAAAGCCTGATGCCATTGTGAGGGTAGCGCCAATAAATCTGCAACTACATAGTTGACAGCAGAATCAGGAAATCGTTGCTGACACCAATCAATAGCCGTGGGAGAAATATCAAAAGCAGTGACTTGAAAACCCCTGTCTGCTAAAGCTTCGGCATCATCTCCCAAACCACACCCAATCACAAGGGCTGAATGTCCTTCACCGGAAATATTGCGACTAATCAGCCAATCTTGTAAATAGGGGTGCTGGGTTAACTTCGCCCAAGGAATTTGAGTCACATCACCCTGAGACTGACTATACAAAACATCAAACCATGCAGTAGGATTAGACTCTTCCATAGCTTGAGTCGCTAATTCTTTCACCCGTTGCTGTAAACCTTCTGGTTGTTTCTCAAACATCTCTAACTCTCTGCGCCTCTGCGCCTCTGCGTGAAATAATTCATTGAAAAACCCCCCAGAAATTCCCAGGGAGTTTGAAAGCTATTCGATTTTTCTAGACAACTATACAGGATTAGGTTGAGTCTTATTTTGCAGTAACTGAATAATCGCTGCTTTTTCTAAAATTCCCACCAGTACACCATTCTCACGAATCACAGAAAGGGTAGATAACTTTTGTTGTTCGAGTAACTGTACTACTTCCAACAGAGGTTTATCTGATTTGACAGTGGTGGATTGTTCAATGGACTTCATCACTGCGCTGACTGGAGTTTCAACCCACTGTGTTGTAGGAATAGTTCGCAAATCATCAATGTTAATTGCGCCGATTAATTTTCCATCTTCATCAGTGACTAAAAATGCTTTCCAGTCTTGATTGTTAAAAATTCGTTGGTCGGCAAACTCTCTGAGGCTAGAATTGGCAGATACAATGGGGCTTTGGTTGGTAACAGCATCTTCTGCGGTCAAACCTGTGCATTTTTCCTGTACTCTGGCATATTGTGCTGTCTTTCCGGCATTTTGCAGCAAGAAGAAACCAATTAACAAGTTCCAGAAGTTGGCGAAGCTACCAAAGAATAATAGGGGAATTAAACCAGATGCGATCGCTACCCAACCAAATACTTGTCCAACTCGACTAGCGAAAGATACACCTTTATAAGGATTACCTGTAATCTTCCACACAGCAGCTTTGAGGATATTACCACCATCTAAAGGCAAGCCAGGAATCAGGTTAAATAACGCTAATGCCAAGTTCACAGAAGCTAGAACACCAAGGATTGCGGCGGCTGCACCTGTGGCGGCGGTAGTTACACCAATCACTGTAAATACACCACAGAGGACGAGGCTAACTAAAGGTCCCGCGATCGCCACCCAAAATGCATCGCCTGGAGTTTCCGATTCTTTTTCTAAGCTAGCCAAGCCACCAAATATAAATAGGGTGATGGATTTAACATCGATACCTTGACTAATCGCGACAAAACTGTGTCCTAATTCATGGGCGACGACAGAGGCAAACAATAACAACGCTGTCATCAATCCCAGTGTTAAAGCCAATCCCCCAGATAACCAGGGAAATTGTGCCGTCAGTCCGCTGCTATAACTCCAAGCTACCAAGCCCAGAACTAGAAACCACGACGGATGGATATAGAAGGGAATCCCGAAGAGATTACCAACGCGAATTGTGCCATTCATGCCGTACACCTTTAAATACATCTGCGAGAGATTTGCTTTCGCTTTTCTCTATGAATTTATTGTAACGTAATGTTAAAAAGTTTTAATCTTGGACATAGTTGTGGTAACCGCCCTAAAAGGATCGGTTGTTAGCAATCCTTCAACAAGCGATCGCCGCAGGGTTTCAAATGCACATTCCTAAGCCAGTGGAACCAGATACTTTAGCCGCCGCAGTTGTGCAATTAGCTAAAAATAACTCGTAATTTACACTTTTCGGTTGACGAGTGTTAATGGATGGCAAAGTTAGACGGGTCTTGATCTCGTCTATGCTGAGTGGGAATAGGGTCTGGCTGCCCATTACCTGCAAGGGCTGCGGTTTTTTCCAGGGATTCCCGCAATCGCTTGGCTGCATAGATGGACATATCTCGTGGTACATTAATGCGATCGCGCAAATATCGTAGAGCCACATCAGACCCCGATGGAGGTACACAGACTTCACCAGTCATCATGTGAGTTAAAGCACAACGTAACGCTTGATCAAACAAATTATCATCTAAGGGATTAACTCGGATAATATTCATCCGGTGTTTGATAGTTCGTTGCAGAGCCTCCATGCGAGAGTTTTCCGGTTCTGGATAAGACACATCTGGCAGTCCAAACCAGGGGCCTTTATCCACCCGCGCCTTATTGAGAAGCATCTGAGTTTCGCCGTTTTCCCAACAGCCACCCATCTGGGGCGGTAAATCATGTGCGTGGGTGTGAAAGTCGCTCTGGGTACCGCAGTAGGTAGGTCGGCTTTCCATGGCCGCAAACCATGCGCCTAAGCGAGGGTTTTCCTCTCGCAGGGAATAGCCTTTGTAGTAGTAAAGGCTCGCATTCATCCGTTCGAGATATGGCGTAAAAATCACATCAACGATGCCGAAGCTATCCAGAAAGTAAGGGCTTGGGGTGCGACCCAGAGCCTCCTCAACCTTAGCCACCACTGTGATAAATTGTTCTCGGTTACGTTGTTCTTGTTGAGAGGAACCTGCTCTAGAACACAGCCAAATACACCAAGCTCTAAATAAAAGTCGTTCTAATCGACGTAGAGTCAGCACCTTGGGGTCTTCCATCCCTTGGCTCAATGGAGCAAAAACCTGTTCCAAAGCGAGCAAAATATCATCGCTTTCCTTAATAATTCGTCCATCTAACTCGATTGCAGGGAGCATTCCCGATGGAACCTTACGTTTGTACCAACTTTCTTTTTCCCCGTAGCAGAACATTGTCACTTTTTCGATGCGATAGGGGATCTGTTTTTCCTCTAGCCATAACCAAACTTTTTGACAGTAAGGACACCAGGCGTGGTTATCGCGGTACAGCGTCACCCGCACATCAGATTCAGGCTGACCAAACAAGCGTAATCTGGCTCTAGCGTTGGTGAGACCATTAACAGTATCTATTTGATAGTTCGTGAGTGTTTCTAGTTCTGGCCAGCTTAAGGGTGCAGTAGTCATGGGTGAGATAATTAGGACTTTTCTTGAATCTACAATATTTTCAAGTACATATATCCCGACTACCTGCCAACATATTTACTAAACAATTGAATAGCATCGGCAACATTGATATCGCCATCCCCATTGGCATCCAAGAAAGAATTTAATACAGAATTTCCACCAGATTGGGGATTTTGGGTATTACTACCAGATTGCAACAAATTTAATACTATAGGCACAATCACAGGTAACAATTGCATAATTGTACCAGCATCCAATCCTGTCTGTTGAGAAGCTGCCTGTGCTACCTGCTGTTGCGTTTGAGGGGCAAACAGACAACTTACAGCTTCAGGGTTAGAAGAAGTTCCAGCATATTGATTAACTAATCCTTGGGTTGCTTCATTACCTTCTGAGGCTTGCTTCTGCTGTAAAGAAGAACGTAC
>REBL01000239.1 GCA_007692755.1 Nodularia sp. (in: cyanobacteria)
AATTAGACTTTCATGACTTTGATATGATTTTGGCAATGGATCAAGAGAATTATGATAATATCACCGCTCTTGATTCCACTGCTGAGTATGACGACAAAGTTTACCTGATGTGTAGTTTTTGTTCTCGGCACACGATAAAGGAAGTTCCAGACCCTTACTACGGTGGAGTCGAAGGCTTTAATCAGGTAATAGATTTACTTATGGATGCTTGTGAAGGTCTACTCCAACACGTTACCAAGCAGCAACTTCAAGCGTAAATGCTATTCCACGAGGCCGTGCTTCATGGCAAAACGCACCAGCTCCGCTCGGTTGCTGGTGGCAGTTTTTCTTAATAAACTACTCACATACTTTTCTACAGTTCTGGGACTCAAGTGCAGTTGATGTCCCATATCAGCATTAGAAAAACCATGAGTCAACAGTTCCAAAACTTCTTGTTCTCTAGATGTCAAGGATGCTAACAACTGGGATTGCTGAATATTAGTTGATGAAGAATTTGGGTTTTCTACCTCTTTTGTGGGTACGAAGCTGCCCAAATTCTCTTTATGAGAAAAGCGATACTCAGATTGAATAATTTGCGATCGCTCTAAAAGATTACGAATTGCTGCTGCTAATTCTTCTAGTTCAAAAGGCTTAGGTAAATACAAATCACAGCCCGACTGGTAGCCCAAAATTCTTTCCTGGGTCTTTGTGCGTGCTGTTAATAAAATTACAGGTAATAACCGGAATGCTGGTTGTTGGCGTACCCGACGTACCAGTTCATAGCCGTTCATTCGTGGCATAATAATATCAGTGACGATTAAATCAGGATGGTAATTATCTACCATTACCAACGCTTCCTGACCGTCATTCGCCGTGACCACAGAGTAGCCAGACAGTTCAAGATAATCACTAATAGACAGACGAGTTCCCAGGTCATCATCCACAACAAGAATAGTCAAGGGCATGGACAATACACCCCTAGCATTTTTTTACTCAGAAATTTACTTGTACGATCTACAACAGTAAACACAGGCAGAAATAGTGTCCTTATGTTTCATACTATGACAGGATTACCAACTAATGACTGCCTGAAGGTTGATTTATGAAGAAAATCTTAAATCATGAGGAAGAGTTTACAAATTTTAACATAGTTTGATTTTTAATGCCCAAAAACTACATCTAGCTTCTTAATTTTTAACAATCAACTCATAACATACAGAAAATACCCACTGTAGTGTAAATTAATATTTAATTTGCCACAATTTTTTTGTCACTTCCGAGCTTGATAAAAGTTAAATTAAAAGAATATAGGATAACACTGAGATCACTTTTACGAAATCTTATGTTTTCCCAGCAATTTCCCAACTAGTCAATGGATTTTAGATTTTGGATTGTGGATTGACCCCGACCACTAGGGTAAGGGGCTTGAGGATTGTGGATTACTCAATTTGGGATTTCAATCTAAAATACTGGATGCGCTGCCAACGCTGCGCTAACGGCAATCTAAAATCTAAAATTGGCACAGTCCCAAGATTTTTGCAGCACATTTAAAGCACACAAAATTTTTTCAATGAGCGAAAAGAGCCAAAGTTACAAAGTTATTAGTGACAACCGTCAAGCCCGTTATTTGTATGAAATCCTAGAAACCTTTGAGGCTGGGGTTGAATTGGTAGGAACAGAAGTCAAATCGATTCGCGCCGGGAGAGTTAATCTCCAAGATGGTTATGCTTTGATTCGCGATGGCGAAGCATGGCTAATTAACGTCCATATCTCTCCTTATAACGCTAGTGGTCAATATTTTAATCATGAACCGCGTCGCACGCGCAAACTGTTACTCCATAGCCAAGAAATTCGGAAGTTAATTGGCAAGGTGGAACAAGAGGGTTTAACACTAGTACCTTTAAAAATGTACCTCAAACGAGGCTGGGTAAAAGTGAGTATAGCCCTTGGTAAAGGTAAAAAACTCCATGACAAACGCGAATCCCTAAAACGACGGCAAGATCAACGTGATATGCAAAGGGCAATGAAAACTTATTAAGCCTAAAATATCTCACGACTCCACACTGGAATGATTAGAATCAAAAGTATGTTGTATGTCTTCAGCGTGAGTTGAGAGAAGGCCTAGTTTATAGCCGCAGATTGATTTGATTAGTTAGGGGACTCGATACAGTGGTGAATGACGTTGGAAGGGATGAGAGATTTTCACCATGAAACGTAATTTGACCAAAGCAGTTAGTGCTGGTTTTCTCGGTTTGAGTATGGCTATGTTGCCACTAACTTTACCTGCAAATGCCCAAGTTACTGACCCCAGAGTCGAAACTGCACCGAGGACTAGAGTTGAACAGCGTCAAGATTTTGATTGGGGTTGGTTAGGATTAATTGGTTTATTTGGTTTAGCTGGTTTAGCTGGAAGACAACGTGGCGACGAACCAACTCGTTATCGCGAGCCGACTACTACTGGAAGCACAACCTACAGAGATTAAGCTTTGCAAAATGACTTTTGAAGATAACTCAAAATTGACAATGAACTACGCCACGCTAAGTTAACAGAATTCAGAATGTCCGACAAAAGTCGATTTGACCTTCAGGAGCTACAATCTACCCTGGATTCTAGCTTCTGAATTCTGCTATTTTTTGGCAATATTTAGGTTGCAGTAGGTTCACCGTGAGTTGAATGAACATTTTGATTATGGTCTTGAGTTATGGGTGTCCAGTAGCTAGCAATTAAAGCCACCATTAACCACCAAAGGCTGTTGACTTCAGGACGAAACCAAATAGTATCGACAGTACCGTGAGCCAGCATTCCGGCCACAGTCGCTGACGCTCCAATCAGCCAAAATCCCTCTACATTTCTCGATTGCCGCAATCGTCGCACTTGTATAAATGCATTATTAAATGTCACAATTATCAACCAGAGAAAGGAAGCTAAACCCACAAAACCAGTTTCTACAGCCACTTCTAAAAAAATTGAATAGGCACTTAAAGCCGTATAACGAGGACGTTGGTAGAGGGGATAGATTTGATTAAAAGAATTGTGACCAGGGCCAATCCCAATTATGGGGCGATCGCGAATCATCTCAAACACAGCATCCCAAACATTGCGGCGAAAATTATTACTGCTATCCCGGCGGTCGGCGAAAATACTCAAAACTCTCAGGCGGACTGGCTCGACAAATATAACTGCTAGCAACAGTAAGCCAATCATACCTCCTAAAATAATCGGTAGAGACCAAGTACGCCAAAAAGGAGGCATTTGCACAGTCCACCAATAAACTAGTAAGGCGATCGCAGTCAATACACCCACTACTAGACCAATCCAGCCACCACGACTAAAAGTTAGAACCAGACAAGCCGCATTAGCAATAAACATAGTTAATGCTAAAGCCTTTTTCATCCAGCTAGCCCACGCAAAAATGGCTACCAAGCTTAAAACTACCGCTGGGACAAGATATCCAGCCAATAAATTAGGATTACCCAAATAACTATAAACCCTAGTTGTCTGAGCCAAAGGAGATTGTGGATCTACCCAAGTTGCCAGTGCTGTAGCGCCAAAAAACCATTGTCGCAACCCGTAGATAGTCACAATTAAAGATACGTGCAAATACAGGGTAATGATCCAAGACCGTAAACGAGGCGATCGCAATACCCTAGCACAAAGGGCAAACAGCAATAGATAAAGTGTCAATACCACCAAATCTTTAAAGGCTGCCTGTTTAACTGGTGACAATGCTGTAGAGACAACCGCAATAGCCCAGTAGAGTAACACCAGCAGATGAATTGGCGTAAATAAGGGCGTATTTGTTCTTGCAGATTCATCGGATAAAGTCAACAGTAGCCAAAATCCTACACAAGCTACTAACAATACTCCTACTAAGCTACTCGATACAAAAGGGGCAAGAGCATACACCAAGCTGAGTAAAACAACGGCTATTGCGTCTCCCCACTGCATCAAGATGCTACTTTGCCGCCAAGAGTGCAGTATCCCCACCAAAAAACGGTGTAAGTAGCTTGTAGCTAGATATTCCTTCAGCGGTAAATAAGATAAAGTAAATCGTTGCCAGACTAAATTCATAAACTCACTTTTTGACCAGTTGGCACACCCGCGCGGAACTTGGATTGACCATAATGCGGGATGTAGATTAAATTCTAGACAAAAATTCCCACGTCTTACGATTGTCTACTTGTTTAATCAGTTGACCAACAAATTTTCTCAACCGTTCTTGCCAGCCAGGAACGGTAACAACACAGTCATCACGCAAATCACATTCTCCTGTGGTTGATATGACGCGAAAGCTGCTTGGCAGTTTTTTGACTCAGTTTGATCAATCACTGATTATTTCTGAGGAAGTAGCCATCTTTAATGGCAAAGACAGTACATAGCGGTGTCCTGATTCTGGTGAACCCTGAATCACAATTTCTCCCCCGTGAAATTCAGCTAGCTGACAGCTTAGTAACATACCCAAGCTTTCACGCGTCAAGTCACCATGATCTTCAGCTAAATCCTCACCAGAATTCATCGTAAATGTATCTGAGTGGGAATCAATTAAATTCGGTGGTTTCTCCACAACTAATGGCATCCCTGAGTCCTCGTGACGTTCTGGAGAAGTCCTGTAGGTTGCATCCCCTGTTAGTTCTAGGCTGGAGACAGAATTAATGTGAAAATAAGAGTCAACATCAGTTATCCCATCTCCTAACCAGGGATGGGAAACCCAAACAGTAATATTCAGCGTATTCTCTTTATAAGAAACATGTATACGCACAACGCTACCTGTAGCAGAAAGTTGAATTACGCTAAAAATTAAGTGATATAGGATTTGCCGCACTTTGTCTTTATCCAACAGCCAAATCCGGCTATATCCTGGTTCTATGGACAGGCGAATATTTTGCTCACGGCGGTTAGCTACTTCTTTGAGAGTATTGATAGCTTGTTGACATAGCATTTCAATCTCCACAGGAGCTAGATTCAGCACAGATGTGTTTTCATCCAACGCTCCCAGTTCGGTAATTTCGTTGACTAAAGACAGTAAGTACCGACCACTATGTTGAATGATTTCCAGATATTCTCTCTGTTTCATGGTCAAAGGCCCATATATCTCACGTCCTAAAACGCTAGCCATGCCTAGTACAGATGTTAAGGGCGTACGTAACTCTTGAGTTATCTGTCCCAAGAGTGCCAGTTTCAGTTGCTTAGTAGAACCAGATTCTTTGTTTAAATGAGGTGGGGTGGCTCTCATGCCACTTTTGCTTTGGTCATTGAATGATTTCGTCGCCGCGTTCTGCGGATGAGTTGTTTCTGACTTTTTTTGCAGCAGCATTCGGTTGCGCTCAAATTCACTCATACACCAACGAGCTATTATTTGTAAAAATTCAATATCGCGATTTGTAAATTTACGTGGCACTAAATCCATGACCGCCAACGTACCCAAACAATTGCCCGTTGCATCAATTAGCGGTGCGCCTAAGTAGGCACGAATGCCATAATCCTGTACCAATTTACCAACCCTCAGTAATGAATTGCTGAGTTTTTGTGTATCATTAATTACGTAGGGTTGACAACTATTTACCACTTGGGTACAAAAGGATTCTTCCCGTAACAGCTGACGGTTTTGTGCCAAATGATTCATTAGCCCTAGCCTAGATAAACCCACAGCTGATTTGAACCAATGATGTTCTTGGTCTACAAATCCCAATATGGAAATTGGCACTTCTAAAAAGTGGGCAGCAGTTTGAGTGGCTTCTTCAAAAACCGGAATCGTTTCTGGTTGCCGCAAACCTAATTCAGACAATGCTTCTAAGCGTTGTTCTTCTGTTGTTTCTTGAGAACCCCAACCATCCTTGAAGCCAAATAATTTGTTTTCAGGCTCTACCATTGCCACTGCTACCTTGATATTTTTTCGAGCTTGTAATTTGTATAACCCTCGAGTCTGGGTTATGATTTTCTACTTTCAAGCATTCCCCAATTTTGCTGCTAATGAACAAAATTGGAAAAGAAATTTATCACCTATTCGTGAAAACATGGTGTAATTTGCCTTATTTGAGGTTTTGATGGCTAACTTTACTATTAGTTCATCAGCAAAGGGCTTGTATTAATAGGCAAAAATTTGATATTTATTTTTGAGGATAGCTAAGATAAATTATGAATCATAAAATTCCTTTTGTAGACCTGAATTTACAACACCAGCCGATTCAAAATCAATTGCAACAGGCAATACAGGCTGTGTTGTCACAGGGAGATTTTATTTTAGGGAAAGCACTCTCAGATTTTGAAGCCGCATTTGCAGCAGCATCTGGCACAAAGTATGGTATTGGTGTGGCATCAGGAACAGATGCGATCGCTCTGGGTTTACAAGCCTGTAATATTGGTGCTGGTGACCAAGTAATTTTACCGGCAAACACCTTTGTGGCTACGTTGATAGGAGTTTTACGTGCGGGGGCAGAACCTGTTCTCGTAGACTGTGACCCGCAAACAGCCTTAATCGACCTAGAAGCAGCCGCAAAAGCCATTACGCCACAGACCAAAGCGATTATCCCTGTACATCTCTATGGACAGATGGTATCACCACAAAAGCTATTAGACTTGGCTGATACCTATAAACTGCTGATTTTTGAAGATGCCGCCCAGGCACATTTAGCCGAAAGAGAAGGATATCGCGCTGGTTCGGTGGGGATAGCTGCGGCTTTTAGTTTCTATCCCAGCAAAAATTTAGGCGCATTTGGAGATGGCGGGATGCTACTAACGCGAGATTCAGATGTCGCTCAGAAGATGAAGCGCTTGCGAAATTATGGTGCATCCCAAAAGTATTTTCATGTGGAATTAGGAACTAACAGTCGTTTAGATACATTGCAAGCAGCAGTGTTATTAGAAAAACTACCACATTTGCGGCAATGGAATCGCGATCGCTTGACTATTGCCCAGTATTATGATGCTGAACTAGCACCCTTAGCATCTGCTGGCATTATTTCTATGCAAAACCACAGCAGCAACGGACACGTTTATCATCTTTATGTGCTCAAAGTAGAAGATTCTTGCCTCTTAGAACGTCAGCAAATCCAAGACAAACTCACCGCAGTGGGAATTCAAACTGGCATTCACTACCCTATTCCTTGCCATCTGCAACCAGCCTTCACCGACTTAGGTTATAAACAAGGAGACTTTCCTCAAGCAGAAAAACTTGCAAATCAAATATTGTCCTTACCCATGTACCCAGGTTTGAACAGAAACCAAATCAAAGAAGTTGTAGCAGCGATTACATCAAGTCTCGGTAGTGAACCACAAAAGTTATTATGTATTTAATTCATGTAGTTCAGTAATCGCAAGAAAACAACTGGTTTCAGTTCGTCAATTGTGAGTGAGTTGTTAATTTTAACCTGTTTTAAATTATGGCATTTCAGCAACAGCTAAAACAAAGAAACACTGGACAATTGCTTAACATCGCAATTTTCGGCTTTTTGGTGCTACTTTATGCCCCACTCTTGCTGCACTGGGTGGATGGTTGGCTAAACAAAAGCATTAGTATCGAACACGAATACTTTAGCCACGGTATCATCGGTCTGCCATTTGCTGCATACCTGATTTGGTTAAACCGCAAAAAGTGGCATCGACTGCAAGATAAAGCCCATCCTTTAGGTGCTATTTTGCTCTCAATCGGGGGAATATTTTATCTAAGCGGTATTCCAGAGTGGGTGAATATTTCGCTGCCTACAATACTGGCAGGGTTGTGCTTCTGGTTCAAAGGCATACCTGGCTTCCGGCTGCAAGCATTTGCTTTGCTGCTGATATTTTTAGCCACCCCGACCGCCTTACCCTACCTCCTCGTTCCCTACACCTTACCTCTCCAAAGCTTTATTGCCAGTACAGCAGGCTTCATTCTGAATCAATTGGGAATGGAAGTAGTTGTTGACAGCATAAATATATACGTAAATGGACGCATTGTCGAAGTTGCACCCTATTGTGCAGGGCTAAAAATGTTGTTTACTACTTTTTACGTCAGTTTGATGCTGCTGTATTGGACTGGTGCATTATTCTCACGCCGCACGACTACTTGGTTTTTATCTTTTGCCTTGATTATTAGCATTATTGCCAATATCATTCGTAACACTTTACTCAGCTTCTTTCACGGTACAGGTCGCGAGGCAGCCTTTAAATGGCTACATGATAGTTGGGGTGGAGACCTTTACTCTGCTTGTATGTTGCTGTTATTAGTACCTTTGCTGAATTCGATGAATGACTATTTTTCCACAGATTCAAAACTTCCAGAATCAGGAGAAAATGCTGGATAAGGAATTGACAAACACAAAGGTAAAGATCGGCCAATTTTTCCCTTGTATTTCTCCTATTGCAATCAGCAATTTTATCCAAAAATGTTCGGTTCATTTTTTCACATATATTCTGCGTAAATATGGTAAATTTGCCTCATGAACCGCTTATCTAAGGTTTTTAAACAAAAGCAATTGGCTCATGTAGCCGTGCTTTTCTTATTACTACTGCTATTGGTAATTGGAGGAGTCCCCGGTTACATGACCGGAAGTTGGCAATGGAAACAACCACCACCTGTTCCCAACCTGACAGCATTGAGGGAGATACGTAAAACCGGGATCACCCTTCCTAATTGGCAAACTGTTGAACAAGCAGAACAATTCGTCGGCACAAGTAGATGGTCATTGCAGGTTTTGAAGCAAGAAGGCACTCAAAATCAGGCAATATTACTTTTGCATCCACAAAACGGCCCGAGGGATCAACCCGAAGTAGAGTGGACTGATATTAATAGCTGGGGAAAAACTCGTTGGCAGCGATGGGATATAGCTCAATATCGCTCTGCGGAATTTACTGTCAACAGACCCCCAAAATCGGGTTTAAATACTCAAGCAAAGGTAAAAGCAAGGTTCTTTCGCGTCTCCACCCAACAGGAGACCTTCGCTGTCTTGCAATGGTATGCAACGCCAAATGGAGGACATCCTTCACCTCTTCGCTGGTTTATAGCAGACCAATTGGCACAATGGCAGAAAAATCGCGTTCCTTGGGTTAGTGTAAGCATAATGATTCCAATGGAACCTTTTGGCCAAGTGGAAACTACTTGGGCTTTAGCTCAGTCTATTGGTGAAACAGTACAAACTACATTGATGGCAAGTCCTTTTTAGAAAAATTCACGAATGTGTTTGTTTGTGCAGCCAAAATATAATACAAAATTATCAGTGGCACTATACAGTAAAAGTTTTAAAATATCTTCAGAGTAAAATCATCAATCGGTGGAGTTTACTCTGGATTTAGTTTTACCATAATTCCATATTTAATATGCGTGCATTATTCAGCGCTCTATATTTTGTTAGTTTTCAAGCAAGTGTTTTATTGACAACTGCTGCTCAACCAGTTGTTGCCCAACCTTTATCGAATTCTGGGAAATCAACAGGGCAATTACCCACTCTCCCATCTGGTGCGCTTGAAGTCCAACCACCACTGTTACAACCACCTTCTCCTCCTCCATTAGGGGGAGAGGGTTTTAATGATGAGATTTCACCCCAACTCAACCGCTATCTTTTGGGTCCAGGAGATGCAATTAACGTTGTGTTTCAGCGCCCGCCTGGCCCCTATCGCTTAGGACCAGGAGATACCATTAGCGTTGCAGTTCAGCGTTTCCCAGATTTGAGTTTTCAATCCGCAATCAATCCAGAAGGTAACATTATCGTGCCACTACTCGGCACGGTGTCGCTACAAGGTTTAACCTTGGAAGAAGCACAAGAAAAAATTCGGGTGTCGCTTGATCGTTTTGTGATTGATCCTATAGTAGTTTTATCTTTAACAGGGCTGCGGCCAGATTCGAGTTTTCAAGCCCAGATTGATCCAGAAGGCAATATAGTTGTTCCGCAAGTGGGAACAGTTTCTTTAGAAGGTTTAACCTTAGAAGAAGCACAAGAAAAAATTCGCTTGAGTTTAAGTGATGTTTTGGTCGAACCGATTTTGGTAGTTTCACTGGCAAGACCACGACCAGTTCAGATCACTATTAGCGGTGAAGTGTTTAGACCAGGAATTTATCCTGTGACTTCTGCTACACCCCGTGTTGCTGATGCTCTGTTTATAGCTGGTGGTTCGACAATGACAGCAGACCTGCGGCAAGTGAAAGTTCGTCGCAGGTTGATTGATGGTTCTGTCATTTCACAAACTGTTGACTTGTATGCCGTATTACAGAATAACGGTTCACTACCGAGTTTACGCTTGCAAGATGGTGATGCCATCATCGTCCCACCTCAAGAAATTGGTAGTAATGACGGTTACGATCGCAACTTAGTCGCTCGTTCATCCCTAGCTGTACCACAAATTCGCGTCCGGGTTTTAAATTATCCTGCTTCAGGCCTGGTGACTCAAGCACTACCGAATGGGAGTAGTTTTATAGATGTTTTAGCAGGCATAAATCTGGATCGTGCTAATCTCCGGGACATTGCCCTAGTTCGCTTCGATGCCGAACAAGGTAGAGCTGTTACCCAGAAATTGGATGCGAGAAAGGCTTTAGCTGGCGATGCATCTCAAAATGTGCCACTGCAAGATAATGATGTCATTGTTGTGGGACGGAATTTAGTTGGGAGAATTACTAATTTCCTCGGTAATATTACACAGCCCTTTTTCAATATCCGGTCTTTTCTCAATTTCTTTGACAACTTTGGCGGTGGGAGGTAATTCGTAATTCGTAATAGCAGCCTCTGGCAGGCTACAACCTCAGCGTAGGTATGCCTGCAAGAGCTTTACTTAATTCTTAATGAGGAAATAAAAAGGGTTTCATGGATAGGGAATTGGCGGTTGATTTCCGCCGAGATGTATTATGGAATCACTATCTAAATTTATCAGTCAGAAAAGGGTCTAAAATTTCTACCCTACACAGAATGTCAAGATCGTAAGTATATACGTAGTGACATGGCACAGTTAAATTGCTGCATAAACAATAAATATTATGGGGTAAGCTCTCTAGCCCGCCCAGAACAGGCAAAATACCTGTTAAAACCAGAAAAGCATCATCCTCTATTTTAGTTGTGTCAGTCCAGTAGGTTGTGTTTTAGTCGGGGTTGAAATCCCCGTCGGAAACAGTCTTCAATTTGGAATTTTGAATTATTTATTATGACTCCACCAATAATTAAGCGCTATCTGATTGCTTTTGAAAAATATAAATGGATTGGTTTGGGCAGTTTTGCTTTGGTAGTTGCAGGGTCAACCATAGTGGCAACACAGCCAGAACCACCACCCAGCTTTATCGCAGATGCCGCACTTACTTACACTCGTCCACCAGTTTCGTTTTCGGCGACTGGTAGTGAAATTCAACAACAAGGGCAAGAACTGAGTCAGCAAGTTTTGCTGTCAGACCAAATTATTGAACCTGTAGCAGCGAGAGTCAATGTGAGACCAGCAACTCTGGGTGCAAATGTGGCTCTGCGTCTACCAGAAAGAAGCGGTGCTGGGCAGCAGCAAGCTTCAATTCTTGAGTTGAAATATCAAGATACTGACCCTAAGCGAGCGCAGCAGGTATTGCAGGAATTGATGCAAGCCATGATTGATCTGAGTGGTGATATTAATACTGGGCGATTAAACGCAATTATTGAAAAAATTAATGAGCGCATACCGCAGGCAAAATCAGAACTCGAAGCAGCAGAACAGAAACTAGAACAGTATGACCGCCTGGAACGTCCGGCAATATTGGCGGCTGAGAATGGTAGTTTGCTGGGTGCGGTAACTAATAGCCAAAATCAGCAACGGTTAATGCAACTAACTATTGCCGGGATTGATGCCCAACTTCGCAGCTTGGAAGGTAAGTTGGGTTTAAATGTAGGACAAGCCTATGTTTCTTCGGCTTTGAGTGCCGATCCGATTCTTTCTAACTTGCGATCGCAAATTTATCAAGTAGAATCTCAAATAACTTTACTCAGTAAAGATTTACGACCTGAAAACCCGACTATGATTCAGTTGGCGCGTCAGAAACAATCGATTGAAGAATTGCTGCAACAACGGGCGGCTGAGGTTGTAGGGGGTGACGGTGCAGCAGCCCCTTTAGCCGGGGATATTTCGGGTATCCGCGCCCAAAGCAACTTAGATCCAGCCCGACAACAGTTAGCAAATCAGATGGTGGGTTTGGAAACCCAAAAAGAAACACTCGAACAACAATTAGCTCAACAAAGTAGAGAAGAAGAAAGATTGCGGCAAGAGTATTCTCAAATACCCAACAAGCAATTAGAGCGATCGCGTTTAGAACAAGAAGTAGGCCTGAAAAAAGCGATTTTTGACCAAATGCAGGCAAAGCTGACAGACGCTAAAACCGCAGAAGCAGAAACAGTTAGTAGTTTAACAATTGCCAGAATACCGAACGTTGTCAGCGATACCAGTCAAGCTCAGAGTGTGCCTCTGACCTTGGGTATTGGTGGTTTATTAGGATTGCTAGTTGGTGGTGGGGTGATATTTTTGTTGGGTTCCCTCGAAGGCACTTTCAAAACCAAGGAGGATATCCGCGACAGCCTCAGACAAAGGGAAATTCCTCAGATGGGAGAATTACCTTTAATGCCTGTTGATGATTTGGAACGAACCGCTTTACCTGTAATACTTTCTCCTGATTCTCCTTATTTAGAGTTTTATGAAAAGTTTCGCAGTAATTTGCGCCGGATTGGTGGTAATGATTTCAAAGTGCTGTTGATTACTAGCACTAGCAGCCAAGAAGGTAAAACGGTGAGTGCTTATAACTTAGGGATAGCATCCGCCCTGGCTGGGAAAAGAACCCTGATTATCGAAACTGATTTGCGATCGCCTTCTCATGCTTCATCCCTAAATGTGATCCCAGATGCCGAGGCTAGCATTGAACCCCTGCGCTATTATGCTCGGTTGAATGAATGTATCCGCTTAGTTCCTGATGTCGAAAATTTATACATTATTCCCAGCCCTGGCCCTGTGCGTCAGTCTGCTGCCATTCTGGAATCAAGCGAAATGCAACGGCTGATGAAGGATGTCCGAGAGCGTTTTGACTTAGTGATTGTAGATACGAATCCCCTAAGTTTATCCAACGATCCTTTGTTAATCCAACCTTATACCGATGGCATAGTATTAGTAGCCCGTCCCAACCATACACAAGAAAATATGTTAGGAGAAGCTATTGATCAATTAGTTGAATCTGAACTAGGTTTGTTAGGAGTTATTGTGAACGGGGCTGATATTTTCGTTTCTCCATCTCCGCTTTTCACATCTGAGTCAGAAGCTGGAAGTTATTCAGAAGTTCCAGCCAGTGCCAACAAAAACTAAAGGCTACAAACAACTTAAACGATATTAAGCAATATTAAATTGTTTTAATTTAGTTCGTAGTAAGGGCTTGAGCATCTATTTGAGGACTTTAGTCCTCTCTACGAGACGCTACGCGTTAAGCGCAGCCATGCCCGTCAGGGCTTTACACTACAAACCTTTCATTTGACAAAATCAAAGCCTTTTGACTTTTGACTTCTGCCCTGCGGTGCTAGTCGCGCCGAAATAACCCGAATAATGGAGCCAGAATTATTCCAAAAACAAAGCCGCCAATGTGCGCCCAGTAAGCAACTCCGCCTGTTTCTACACTCATATTAGCAGCAGCTTGGAGGCTGAGGAAACCCGATATCACATTCTGGATCACGAAAATCCCGATCAGGATCATTGCCGGAACCCTGATTGTGGTGATGAAAAAACCTAAAAAGACTAAGGTGAAAATTCTAGATTGCGGGAAACGGATAACGTATGCACCGAGAACCCCAGCGATCGCACCACTAGCGCCTAAAGAAGGTATAGTGGAATCCATGTTGATAAACCACTGACACAAAGCGGCTAAAGCACCACACGCGAGATAAAAAATCAGATACTTGAAATGTCCCATCCGGTCTTCAATATTGTTACCAAAGACCCAGAGAAACACCATATTTGAGATCAGATGCCACCAACCAC
>REBL01000194.1 GCA_007692755.1 Nodularia sp. (in: cyanobacteria)
AAATTGATGCGCGTCCCAGCGATGCGATCGCCGTCGCTCTCCGTACAAATGCCCCAATTTGGGTCATGGAAGAAGTTGTTTCCGATGCTTCAATCCCCGTTGATCGCGACGCTGATGAAGCAGAACAGCAAGCCTTCCGTGAATTTATCTCTAATCTTCGCCCTGAAGATTTGATCAAACGCTTTGATAATGGCGACAGCTAGTGCCGTCGTGAAGAGGCAGAGGGGCAGGGGGCAGGCTTGTCCTGAGCGCAGTCGTAAAGCCTACGGCATAGCTGCGCTTAGAGCGAAGCTTCCCGAAGGGTAGGGGAGCAGGGGAGAATAATTTGTAACAACGTCTTTCTCCCGGATTTCTTTCTGTTCCCACTCTTCTTACTCCGCAATCATCACTTCTCATGCAATACCGACGCTTTGGCAAAACTAACCTACACCTCTCGGTTTTTTCTTTAGGAACAATGCGCTACTTGGCTGATGGCGAAAATGCACAGCAGACAATAGCCAAAGCCTTAGCGCTGGGAGTAAATCATCTCGAAACAGCCAGAGGTTATGGACAAAGTGAGGAGTATCTTGGTGCAGCTATCAAAGGCGGATTATCATTACCCCGTTCTCAGGTTTATATCACCACCAAAATTCCGCCAACAGTTGATGCTGATACTATGCGTCGGTGCATCGATGAATCCCTAGAACGATTAAATCTAAATTATCTCGATTGTTTAGGCATTCATGGCTTAAATACTTGGGAGCATCTCCAGTGGGTACAAGCCAACGGTGGCTGCATGAAAGCCGTCCAGGAAGCTGTTGATGACGGTCGAGTGCGACACGTTGGTTTTTCCACCCACGGTTCATTAGATATAATTCTAGCGGCAATCAATACAGATTTATTTGAATTTGTCAATCTACATTATTACTATTTTTTTCAACGTCATGCCCCAGCAATTCAGTTAGCTACTGAAAAAGACATGGGCATTTTTATAATTTCCCCGGCTGATAAGGGAGGCCGCCTTTACACGCCACCCCAAAAATTAACAGACTTGTGTCAGCCTTATTCACCTTTAGAATTAAACTATAGATTTTTACTCAGTGATCATCGGATTACTACCTTGAGTGTGGGTGCAGCCAACCCAGATGAATTAATAGAACCTTTACGGGTTGCTGATAGTATTCATGAATTAACACCTTCAGAAAAATTAGCTTTTCAAAACTTAGAAAAGCACCAAAAAGCTGCTTTAGAAACTGATAAATGTAGTCAGTGTTATGCTTGTTTACCTTGTCCAGAAAATATCAATATTCCTGAAGTATTACGGTTGCGAAATCTGGCTGTAGCTTATGAAATGTCTGACTATGGTAAATATCGTTATGGAATGTTTGAAAATGCTGGTCACTGGTTCCCTGGAATGAAAGCAAACCGTTGTACAGAATGTGGTGAATGTTTACCTCGGTGTCCCGAAAATTTAGATATTCCCGCTTTATTAGCAGACACTCACGAAAGGTTAGGCGGAAGAAATAGGAGAAGACTATGGGGGTAATTCGTAGTTCGTAATTCGTAATTCGTAGTTCGTAATTAAGATGGTTAGTCTGAATACGTTAGAATATTTGTAGGCATCGCTACAGGAAAAAACTATGCAAGTAACACAACAGCGATATTATACGCCAGAGGAATATTTAGCCTTAGAAGAGGCTGCTGATTATAAAAGCGAATATATTGACGGGGAAATAATTCCAATGGCAGGTGGAACAATAGATCATAACCAAATCTCACTCAACTTAAGTAGTGAGTTGAATTTTGCTTTCAAACGGCAAAACTATCGAGTTTTTATGGGTGATGTTCGTTTATGGATAGCGCAAAAGCGTATCTATACTTATCCAGATGTGATGATTCTGGCGGATGAACCGGAATTTTTCAATAACCGAAAAGATACAATTGTCAATCCACAGGTGATTATTGAGGTTTTATCAAAATCGACCAAAGGCTATGACCGTGAGAGTAAATTTGAGGCTTATCGAACTATTCCTACGTTTCAAGAATATTTACTAATTGACCAAACTCGGATTCGTGTAGAGCAATTTTCTAAGACTGGGAAAAAGCAATGGTCGCTGCGTGAGTATGATGAGGAAGATCAGGCGATCGCACTCAATACTATACCCTTTGAGATTTCCCTACAAGATTTATACAACAAAGTTAAGTTTGAGCCTGTGGAGTCGAATGTTGATGAATGTGGTTAAAGCAGGTGCTGGTTTTGCTAAAGTGAGAAGTATCACAACTGCTTGCACTAATACCAGTCATTAGCTCTTTGTTGTCTCTGGCTAAAAAACTCATGTTAAAGAGCGTAAAAATAGAGCATTTTCGAGGTTTCAAATCTTTCGAGCTTCAGCAGCTAGGTAGAATTAATTTGCTCGTGGGTGAAAATAATAGTGGTAAAACATCTATATTAGAAGCTATTCAACTTTTATGCTCACGAACTAATCTTGAGCCACTCGGTGAAATAATGATCAACCGAGGTGAGTATTTTTGGAATGATAATCTCAGAGGAGAACGTGAACTTGATATCTGTCACTTATTTCATGGTCATGAATTTCAGGTAGATAGTAAATTTTTAATTTCAGGAATTAACGATGATGTTAAAGAGGATTTGTCTATAACTATAGGTGAATCAGAATCAAACATTGAATCTGATGCAAATGTGTTAAATGTGTTAAATAATTTAGATGAAAAATTAAAAGAAAAAATTATTAAGGACTTATCAAATGGCATAAAAAGCATATATTTTCGAGTTAGTTGGCATCTAGGAAAAGAACGACCAGAAATTTTAAATTTACATTTATCAGATAATTATTGTCTAGATTTAAAATATATTAAACATTCTAATAGGGATAAAAAAAATAAAGCACCTAGAATTATATTTATTAATTCTTCTTCCTTTAATACTGCGAAAATGACAGAATTATTTGACGAAGTAGTTTTAAATCCTGAAGAAGAATTAGTAACAGAAGCACTGAGAATTATTGATAATAAAATTGAACGTATTGCTCCGGCAAATGTACAAAAAGCTAGTCAGAGGATGAGATTAAGTTCTGCTGAATCACATACTGGTTTTTTTGTACGCCTTGCTGATAGTAAACAGCGTGTACCAATTGGCAGTATGGGGGATGGTATTTGGCGCATCTTAGGAATTATACTAGCTACTGTGTGCGCTAAAGATGGATATTTATTTATAGATGAAATCGATACGGGACTCCATTTTACTACCATGTCTGATATGTGGAAAATGATTTGGCAAACAGCCAAACGATTAAATGTACAAGTTTTCGCCACTACACATAATAGTGATTGTTGGAAAAGTTTAGCTGATATTGCAGAACAAGAAGATACAACTGAGGATGGGATTAGAATTCATAGAATTGAAAAAGGTAAAGAAAAAAGTATAGTTTTTACTGAACCTCAAATGGTCATTGCTGCTGAAAGAGAACTTGAGGTACGTTAAGCAATGGCAAAAAGCGATAACCCGAAAAAATTGTTAGTTGAAGGGAAAGATGATTTACGAGTTATACCAGAGTTAATTGAAAAAAATGGCATTACTTGGGTTGATAATAAAAAACAACCGATTGTATTAATTGAAGAATGTGAAGGTTATGAAAATATTACTTCAGACCTTATATATACAGAATTACAAACTGGCAGACGCACTCATTTAGGTTTAGTTGTAGATGCTGATGATGATCCGTCTGTGCGTTGGCAAAGTATCAGAAATGCCTGTTTACCAAGTATTACTAACATTCCTGAAGAAATACCAGCAACAGGATTAATTATTAACACACCAGATGG
The DNA here is from genome assembly GCA_007692755.1 of Nodularia sp. (in: cyanobacteria). Classification (GTDB taxonomy): domain Bacteria; phylum Cyanobacteriota; class Cyanobacteriia; order Cyanobacteriales; family Nostocaceae; genus Nodularia. Next base: position 3,823 of record REBL01000194.1, read on the forward strand.
AAAGAGGTTTGGTGTTTGGATTATGCCAGATAATATTATACAAGGTATGCTAGAAACCTTTTTAAGTTATATGATTCCTCAACAGGGTGAATCTCTTTGGAAATATGCTCAAGAGGTAGCACTGGAGGCCAAAAATCAAGGTGCAGTATTCAAAGATTCCTATATTTATAAAGCGCAAATTTACACTTGGTTAGCATGGCAAGATGAACCGGGTAGACAAATACATCAAGCCATAAAGTATAATATTTTGAATCCGCAAGATGCAAAGGTACAGGGATTTATCACCTGGTTTAAGAATTTGTATGATTTATAAGCTAGGTGATATTTAAAATAAGCGATTGCGCTTCGCACAGTGCCAAAGGCGATAGCGTAAAGCCCTGACGGGCATAGCTGCGCTTACCGCGGAGCGTGTGCTTTGCACTCAGCGCTGCTGCAAGCAGATCGCATCCTATTTATATATTAAAAATGATAAAAAAGGGGTAAACGTTGGGAAACCACTAATGAGTAGCACCAAAATTCACTTAGTTGTTGGCATTCATAACGTTACCCTCACAGTGTTTTATACTGAAAAAGATGATTCTTGGCAATTCCGATTGCTGAGTCCTGGTGGTGCAGTGTTTGGTGAGCGCAAGCTTTACTACTCGCCCGAAGCCGCCGAAAAAGCAGCGCGAGAGTGGATGAGCGAAGGGAATTAAAGGCGCAAAATCAATTTCCTGTCTCAGCCAGTCCTTCTAAATGAAAAGCCAGATTCTTTAGCGCCATGTCAATTTCAGAACTGTAAGGAATGCTGCGCCATCGTGGAGTGGTTGCATTGTCCATTGCAGTTGTTTCCAGGTATTCAGCAACAACCATTAGTTTTTCGGGATCTGTTGCGGCTGTAGCCAAATTTTCTAAAAATTCTTGAGATGTCATGGATTTCCCACAAATAGGTAACAGGATGAAAATTTCATTGCTGCTAAGAGAATAACTACTGCACCATCATCATTCTGTTCATCATACTCATGTTTCCCAAACCTAATGAAAAGTGATATTTCACAAAACTCCCAATTTTCTCTTCAAAATCTTGAACCACTTAATAATGATTGGGATAGTCACCTGTATGAAGACAAACACGCTTTTGTTTGGCAATATGGTGAAGAATTGCTGAAATTGCTCAACCCCAAGCCAGGAGAATCTATTTTGGATCTGGGTTGTGGTACGGGACAACTCACCGAAAAAATTTCCTGTGCTGGTGCTGAAGTTATAGGAATCGATAGCGCCCCCGCCATGATTGAGAAAGCTAGAGAAAACTATCCTCATCTATTATTTGATCTCGCTAATGCAAGCAGTTTTCAAGTAGACCAGCCATTAGATGCGGTGTTTTCTAACGCGACTTTGCATTGGGTAAAAAAACCAGAAAAAGCGATAGCTACGCTAGCCGAAGGCATCGCTTGCGTACATCACGCACTGAAACCAGGAGGGCGCTTTGTAGCCGAGTTCGGTGGTAAGGGAAATGTACAGGCCATAACTCAAGCTTTATCTACTGCTTTGGAATCCCTTGGAATTACAGACGTAGAAACACGGAACCCTTGGTATTTTCCCAGTATTGGCGAATACGCTACACTCTTAGAACAGCAAGGTTTTGAAGTTACTTATGCCATCCTGTTCACCCGTCCCACGCCCCTAACAGACAAACAGGCAGGAATGGCAAATTGGATTCAAATGTTTGCCAGCACTTTTCTTAAAGGATTGTCTTCTGACCAGCAAAAACAAGTCATTCGTCAGGTAGAACAATCACTTCCAGAGAAAATGTATTGTGATGGTAGTTGGATGGCTGACTACAAAAGACTTCGGTTTTTTGCCATTAGAGTTTAGAAACACAAACGGCAATTATTTAGTCTTATGATCTGAGCGAATTGGAGATTATTCGCCGATAAAAAATCCTATGCGTTTATGTTTATACACAAAATATCTAGTCGCAAAATATCGCTCCCTTTACTGCTAACGATTTTTCTGTTACCAGTCTTACCCTCCCTAGCAGAAAAATCCTCAGTCCCATCGCCTTCGGCTGCACCTTTGGAACTTGCCTTATTAACCCAGCCCAATGGTGCTGTAATGACAGCTAATACCATTAACCCAGAAGGATTAACGACACCTAGTTTATGGTGGGAAAAAGAAAATTCTGAGAACAAGCTGTTAGATAACTGGATAGCATATCCAGCTAACGAAACAGAACCCGCCAGAGTAGACCTGATAGTCAATCAGCAAATTTGGAACTTGCTAGACTATCTAGAACGCTACGACTTTGTAAATCGCTTGGGTAGCAGTGCCAGAAAGGACGGTTATAACGTTCGAGTCTTCAATTATCAACAAAACCTTTTGGCAACTTATACCTGTAATTTTGTCACAAGTCCAACATCATGCCGTATCCAGATGACTAATCAAAGTAGGTTAAGGTTGTTGCGTTCTTTCTAAAAAGGCAAGACTAATTCCTACTCTTGCTTAATTTTGGCGAACAAAGACTCATACTGCTTCATTACTGATGGAGGTAAGGAAAGCAAAAATTCACTTTTATCGAAAATTTCACGATTACTTTGTAACAGGCTTCTAAATGGTTCCTGAAGCTCAGATGGGGCAGTATCAGGAGATATTGGCGAATTGCTTCTAGTTAATACAGACATTTGTTTAGCAATGTTTGGTTGCCAACAAAAATCAATCCACTGTGATGAAAACGTGTCTTTTTCCACTCCTGTGGGGCGTACCCATAAATCTGCCCATATTGCTGTTCCTGATTTCGGGACTACTGCGGCCAGTTGGGGATAACGCGTCAAAATGGGTATGATGTCGCTTGACCAACCCACGGCTAACCAAGTATCTCCAATAATTAGCGGTTCTAAGTAGTTCTGGGAACTGTACAACCTGACCTGTTGGTTTAAGGCCCGTAGTTCGTTTTCTAAGTTCGGTATGGTGTCAAGATTCTCTGTATTGTAGGATTCTCCCAGTTTTTTCAAAACCAGACCGATAACTTCTCTAGATTGATTAACTATAGAAATCCGCCCCTGCAATCCATCTCGCCACAAATCACTCCAATCTTCGGGCATCCAACCCAAACTCTGCAACTTTTGACGATGATAAAGAATTACTGTACTACCCCAACGGTAAGGCGCAGCCCAAACATTGCCTTGAGGATCTAAATTACCTTGATTATCGCGTGTTACCAGTTCCTGCCACCTTGCATCTAAAGCAGACCACTGTTTGAACTGTTTGACTTCCGTCTCTTCTAGTGGTTGAATGAGTTTCTGTTCAATAGCTGCTTTGAGCCAGTAATCTCCTAGTGTCACTAAGTCAGATGCAACTTTTGGTTTGGATTCCCTAAATGGTATAAAACGAGTCAAACGATTCCAAAATGGCTCATCAGTGGTTTTTGATTTGTCTTGCCAACCTTGCAGTTGTTTAAATAAATCCTGTATTTGCTCAACTGGGGAAAAATTTAACTGTATCTGTTGCTGTAAACTTTGGCGAAACTGGCTAACTACCTGACCGGGGACAGAACCTTTTAATAACTGGATATTGAGTTTTGTCTGGTCGCTGTTACCACAACCAACCAGCAGCTGCGAAAGTGCCAGTCCACCTGCACCCAATAAAAAAGACCGTCTATCCATCGATTTTGGATTTGGAGTTTGGGAATTTTGATTATACATAAGTTAAATATATAGAATTATAACCCAAGTGCTTATTAGTCAGTCTTTCCCGAATAATGCGGGCAAACCTGAAGCATTAATTGACTTCAGACTATTATTCAGAAATAAACGCCTAATGATTTCAATTTTATCGACAAGCATCATGAATAATGCTGATGAAAACCATTGAGTTAGATTATATATAAATACTCCAACTGATCATATCCCAACGAAATTTTTTGAAAAGTTAAATAATTCAAAAGTATAGTTAATATCACCTGTAAATTGCATAACATAAAGAAAATATACTGACAAGGGTATTAAATGGAGCCATTACAAACGCAGATTCTGAATTTGAGTCATAAACTTGATGCCCTCTGCCAGGTGATTGAGCAACTCGATGGTAAAGTCGCTCAAGCCTTCTCGGAATGTTCTTTAGCAAATACACAAGCAAAGAATAATGTGGAAAATAGCAATTTAGACCGCTACCAGTTAAAAAAGCATATAAATTTCTATCCAGAACTGGAACACAAGGATGTATTGTCAGATGGCATATCTTTAGACATGAATCGCCAAGGTGGAGAGCAGAACTTAACACCAGAAATTCAAATACAACGACTAACAGCACAATTAACGGCAGCATACAATCGGATTGCTGCTTTAGAAGAACAATTAATGAAAGTGAGAATGCATTAAATTATTTATTATCCCAAAAGTCAGCCGACAGTTCTATTGCCAAAGTCAAAGAGCTGTCGCTGCTTAATTCTTAGTTGAGATATAGCAATTCTCAACTGCTTCCCTTATTTAAAGATGCTGTTATAAACAGTTTTTAAGCTGATCTAGTTGAGCTTCAATGGCAGTTAAAAGCTGATGTTGTTGCCAATTTTGGCTGAGATAAGCGGCGATGCAAGCAGCTCCAGCCCCTACACCTTCTTTGACAAAGCCCTGCTCATAAGCTTGGAGTTGGGGATAACGAGAGTTAGCAAAACTTAACTGAGTAGCCAGTAGGGGAGGGATTGTTTTCCCTAAGCTGAGAGCTAAGTCAACGGTGCTACCAGTGGGATCTTCTGCTACCCAACGAGTTGTACCTACGACCACTTGTGCTGGTTGCCAGGATAAATCATAAGCATCAGCGATCGCACTCATTAAAGCATAAACCGCCAGCATTTGTGTTCCACCCGCCAGCATAACACCACAATTGCGACTAGCGGCGATCGCCATTCCCGCTACCACCACCTGCATCGGATCACCTACCGCAGCCACAAGTGCTAAAGGGTCTACTAATTTTCCCCCTGCTTCCCTCATCCTCTCCAGTCCGGCTTGTACCACTGCCCACTTTTGTGTATGATTACAAACAGGATGGCTACTGTTGACTTTTCCCGCTGCGTCTACACCCAAACCAGTTAAAACTGCCAGAGCGGTTGTAGTACCTCCAACAACGCACTCACTCAAAATCACATATCCTTGTTGAATGTTGGCAGCTAGGCGTTCTCCCCACAGTAGCCCTTGCTTGAGCAAGTGGTGTACCGTTGTGATATCCATAGCCTCACCTGCACTTAAACACTTAGCAGGAGAGCCACCCAAATCAATCACTGGCACAGCCGGAGGCTGAGGTAAGCCAGCGTTAAATAAATAAACTGGAATATTCAGTGCCTCAACCACCGCACGAGAAATTACCACAGGCGAAGCGCCCGCAGTTAATGGTGGTAGAGGATACACAGGTTTTCGTCCTGACCCATAATATAAAAACTCCGCATCAGCACAAGCTGTATACTTTCGCGCTTCTGGAGTATTACCAGCGGCGGAAATTCCCGGAATTAGACCAGTGTCAGTAAAACCTAAAACACAGGCAAACACGGGTAAACAATCCCTATACTTAGCAATCCATTTTTCACCCTGTTCTATTTGGGTATAAATACGAATCAATTATTCAACCTTCATAATCCATAAGAACCTGTACCCATTGTGGCGGACGGGGAATAGGATTTCCCAAACGATCCAACAATAGCCATGCTGCCAGATGTACCATAAATAGATAAATAAAGTTATTAATTACAATTAAAACTACTGCTCCTATTTGGATCAAAAATATACTAGGACTCGCTAACAATTGCAGCCTGAGAAATGCCCATTCTATCAATTCTGTGACTTGGTTAATCACATAAATCCACAGGTCTTCACCCGACAACACAGACAGCAACCACAGCCGAAAGAACACCCCTAATGTACCCAACAGCGTACCCAAGGTAATAGAGACAATCCAGGGAACACGACGATACCATGTTGCGCCTAAAAGCACACCCATAAAAGCAAAGGGCATAACAAACAAGAGACTACGAACTGGCCCCATTAGCACTGATAGCAACAACCCAGAAGTAACAGCAGCCATCCAAGCCGCTCTTTTACCCCAGCGCAAATAAACTAAAGCGATGGGTACAGGAAAAAATATCCGTAATACTGGCCCCAAAGGAAAGTAGAAATTAATAAACCAAATTAAGCTAGCTGCACTGGCTAAAAATGCTGTTTCCACCATTCGTAAAGGTGCATCAACTTTTAGTCTAGGTCGCCGCAACTGCTCTTCTAAACGTTTGTTTACAGAGTTGGGAAATTCCGGGGATGGGTTTTCATCTGGGAGAGAATTTGAAATACTCATAGTAAAAAAAATTGAACGACCTTGCCGTAAGTCCTCCGCTATAATCAGTAATCCGAATTAGTGTTTAGTCGTCGGGACTTTAGACGATCATTTTTTCCAGGGCTAACAAATTAGGAATACAAATTGTGTCAGGATCTTTTGTAATCAATCCTTTTTTTTCTAGCTTTGTTAATACTCTTGTAACTGTTTCCCTCGCCAGTCCACTTAAACTACTCAATTCTCGGTGAGGTAAATTGGGAATTTCTATCCCAGTTTGTCCTTGTGTTCCCTGTCCTTCTGCCAAAAATAACAAAGTGTCTGCTACTCGTGACTGACTATCAGATTCTCGCAATCGCAGTCGGCGGTTTACTTGTCGTAACCGTCGAGCCATCAATTGAGACAATCGGAGTCCCGCTAAGGGTTCTGTATGAAGTAACGTGACAAAATTTTGAGATGGCATACTGCCAATCATCGTCGGAGTCAGGGTAATCACATCAGTGGAGCGAGGGACTTCATCTAAAGCCGCCATTTCACCAAACAATTCCCCTTTGCCAATAATATTCAGTGTTACCTCTTTACCTTCCAAATTGTAAGTACGAATTTTTACCCAACCATCTAATATAAAATATACAGAACCACCCCAGTCATTCTCCAACAGAATCACTTGATTGGCTGGGTGTGTACGGGTCACAAGATTAGTCAGAGCCACCTCTACAGCATCTTCTGGCAACCCTTGAAAAAAGGGAGCGGAGATGATCCAGGGATTGCGGATTGCTTGCAAGCTATATCGGTCTTCCATTACGGCATATTTATTTAAGCTGTTTTATATATAAAAAAACAAGGTGTTCTATTCAGCTTAAGCTATCAAACCACAACCATTACATAAAACTTACCCAAAGCTTTGGCATTTATTTCCTGTTTTATCAGGAAGTATTGGCATCATTTTGTCCACAAAGATAAAATCTGAGTCAGTATAGTCCTGGAAAAGCTACCCACAATCATTGGTTTCGTTGGGTTACTCTACGAGAAGGCTACGCCTACACAAGGCTTCAACCCAACCTACTGTTTTTTCTTTCATCAGAGTCATAAAAGAGCCTTAGGTGATGATTTCTTGCCCCTGCCCTCAATAAAACTACACTGTATTACACCAAAAAGCGCCAAAATTTTGGGTTGTTGATATAGAAAGTTGAAGAGGGAACGAGAAACCCGAAAGCAGGGATAGAGATGATTTGAGTTTTATTCCCACACCAAATAGGAGTCCTATAGGTTAAAATTGCTTAAATCTTTGACACACAGTATGTTATTACCTCTGGAAGGATTCTTTGGGAATCAACTGCATGACAAATTTTTTGACTAGAAAACATAATCAAACAATACCAATGATACTCAACATAGTTAATTTTTGCTAATGTAATATTTTTAGCTGTTTAATTAGCGCAATACTCAAGTAAAAAATCCCCCCTTGCCATTCAGGCATCGGTTAGCTACATTAATTACTCATGTAAGTGTAGAGGTGTAGCATTTTTGAATGAATGTTTTTGATCACGAGTACCGCTAGGTGGAATTCTGAGTTCGTCATAGCAGCCTACGGCTGGCTACAACCTAAGCGCCGCTATGCCCGTAATGGCTTTACGTAATTCGTAATTCCCACACCACAAGGGTTTCATTGATTTGAAATAGGTGTTTTATTTATGCCATGCTGTACTAGACACGTCCGAGAATCTGCAACGTCTCGTGTATGTGAGAGGGTAAAGAACTTTGTATAAAAAATAAAATCGTCATACCTTTTGTAATTTAGATTTCAAATAGCCATCAAGTTAATCTTCTCAACCGGGCGCTGATTGATGAGCGATAAGCCTCTTCGTAATCCATAACATAATTCCAGTGAGGAGTCCCAAGGGTTCCCACCTTAATTTTCATAAAAGTTAAAGTCCATTTCTACCGAAGGTAATTTAAAGTGACTTCCCGCGCAGATGAAATCCAAAAATTGATTGCAGACATTGACAACTTACTCAACAACAGTGGTAAGCGGCTATCTAGGCTTTTGTCTAGTCAGACACCGGAAGCCAGAGAAGTTTTAGAAAAAATTCGTAACTTCCTGTCCCAGGAAAGAGAAAGTGAGATTTTAAATAGTAAAGACCAAAATCAGCTAACTGGAGAGACGCAAAGGTCGCCGTTGTTGGAGAAATTTGTCAATCAAAGTAATCTCCAATCGGGAGCAACGCCACTCCAGCTATCAGCACAGCCAAAGCAACCGCCCACCGAAGAGAGTAATTTACTATCTCAGCAATTAAAAAGCGAATTATCAACATTAATACAGCCTTTGCAAGCAGAATTAGCAGCAATGATGCAAGAGCGGGCAACTCTTTTACAGGAAATTAGGCAGCTAGAGCAAAGGAAACAGCACAACTCCTCTTTAAGCCAGCAGTGGGCTAATCAGGAGCAGATGATTTCCGAATTTTTGCAGTTACTCATGAGCCGGATTGCATCTAATTTAGTACCACAAATAGCGAATAATGGCAACACACAAATAACATCTTCGGCGACTCAACCTTTCTTAGAATCAACAGAACAGGCGCAGAGGTTAACACATCTGACCAGGGAACTGGATAAACGTTTATTATCCCTAGATGGGACTGTGAATTTTGTCTTTGAGGCACTACAGCGCAATATCAATACTTATCACGAGTCTTTATGCCAAGGGTTGGCGAGAATGCACAGTACGGGTGTGCAGGGCGAGCAGTTAATGGCGAACTTTCTGAATAATTTAACGCAGCACTTGCAGCAAGAAGCCCCGATTACTCTGTTATCTATTCCAGAGTTAGAAAAAAATGAATCCCTATCTCCATTACCATCATTACCAACGCAGGCAAATACTATTGCGCCAGAAGCAATACCAGCAGAGCAGATAAGTGATAACACAAGTCAGACGTGGGAATTTATAGCGCCAGAGGCTTCGTCTTCTCTCACATTTAATAACGAAGAAGATGTGATTGTTACAGATGATCTGGATGCAATGCTTTTGGAGCTTGGTGTAGATAATACAGCTTCATCTAGTAATACTGAAAATGAAGTACAGCAAGATGTTTTGGAATTCGTTGGTGATGAAGTAGACCAACTTTATGCCAGTTTATTGGGGACTGATAATTTTAATAATCTGCGTCTTGATCTAGAAGATTTATCATTGTCGAATATTTCTGAGACTAGAGATGCATCTCCAATTCATCCTTTAGAATCAGAAGTGATTTCCACAAATAATATCGCCGAGACTAGAGATGTATCTCTAATTCATCCTTTAGAATCAGAGGTGATTTCCACATATAATATTACAGAGACTACACCGACACCTCTAATTCAACCAGGACAATTGATTTCAGATCCTTGGTTTGAGGAAACAGATACAGGATCAGATTCATGGCAAGAATTATTCTTTGAAGAAGATACAAATCCAGATAAATCCTTAATTTTTTCTGGGTTTTCGGAAACAGAAGTTGCATCAACTCATAGTGTTCCCATACAGCCCAGCAGTGCTGATACAATTACAACCCTGAGTGACTTATTTGCTGATTTAGGTGGTGAAGAGCAACCTTTGGGTGTCTCTTCTGGTTGGGAGACAGCACCAGTAATTGCCAATAATCAGCCGTTGTCAGTAGTGGTTGATGATCAGGAACAGGGAGATTTAAATAACTACATTCAAGCTTCGCCACAAGAAAATTTACTTTTACCAGAGGAGAGCCAATCGGTCAATCTGCCCGATATTACTCTGGATCAAGAGCAAATGCAGCAGTTGAATCAGGATTTAGCCAACTTTGATGAAATGTTGAAGCCTGATTTGAACTTAGATATTTTTTCTGTTTTTGACGATGGCATAGATGAGCAAATTCCGACTGACTTTGAGCCGCCAAATGTTGCTGATTCTGGTGTGGATTTGTTTCAGGTTAACCCAATATCTTGGCCACAAACAGAAGCTGACTTAGACTTTAGTCCGACAAATGGCAAAACAGGAAAAGTTACAACTGCGGGGAAAGAAAGCTCTTCAATTTCAATTTCCAACTTTGTCAATAATCCAGATGCTGCCCCGAATATTCTGGACTCAGTTTGGTATCTAGGCATTGATGTGGGGACAACTGGAATTTCTGCGGCTTTGTTGAATCGTTCTACTGCTGTGGTTTATCCGATCTACTGGTCATCAGAAAACCAACAGGGAGTTGCTTCCTTTGAGCAATCGTTTCGTTTACCAGCAGAGGTTTATCTGCCGAAGGCTTCTGTACCTCAAAGAGAAACTGAAAGAACAGAATTGCAGGCGGCGGAAAATTGGCAGAATAATTGTTACTCTGTGAAGCTGAAGCCATATTTGCAGGTAGCTATCCCATATCAGAATGAACAACAAAAATGGCAGCCTGTGTTGCAATTCAATAAGTTTTCTGCGGGACCTTTAATTTGGGTGGTGCGATCGCTCTCTAAATTACTATTGACTTTGAAATCAGATCGCCAGAGTACAACTCAAGGTTTAATCGCTAGTGCTGTGGGTTTAGATGAAGAAACTTTCCATTCGATTATTAATCAGATTGCTGGGGTAATTTGCAGCTGTCCATCTAGCTGGTCAGAACAATATCGGTTTAATGTGCGCGAAGCTGTACTGACTAGCAAATTAGTCGGACATCCACAGCAAGTATTTTTTGTGGAGGAAGCGATCGCTAGTCTACTGAGCATACTCGATAGCGCTGACGGTGCAACAGTCCAAATCAGCGATTCCCAAGGTTTACATCCAGCCAAACCGAGCGATAATTCTGTGGTTGGTCACACCTTTGTGATTAATATTGGGGCAACTACAACAGAAATGACTCTGGTAGATTTGCCCGAAAACCTGCAACAATTGGCACACAATAATTTCATGCTCCATAGTTTTGCCTATGCGAGTAACGGAATTGAGCAGGATATTATCTGCCAGTTGCTGTTTCCCCCCAAATATCGGCAATCGCGCTGGGAAAACGAGGCAGACAGTACCAAAATCAATAATAATTCTTGGCAATGGCAACCTGCTTTTCCTGGTTTAGATCAAGCGCGTTGGGAAAGTTTGGGATTGGAAGACTTAGATTTACCCCAACTAGGGGAACCGGATATGGCGGCTCGGATTCGTCTCCAGCAGCGGTTAGAAAGTTCTTTGTTAGGACAGGCGGTGCTAAATGCGGCGGTGGCTTTAAAGCTGATTTTGCAAAATCAAGATTCCTTTACTCTGGAATTAGCGGATCAGCGCTGGGTATTACAGCGACGAGATTTAGAAAACCATGTGTTTATCCCCTTTGTGCGCCGCCTAAACCGAGAATTCAACAAGTTATTAGTAGCTTGTGGTATACCCACCGAAGCCATTAATCAAGCTATTTTAACTGGCGGGGTGGCTTCTTTAGGACTCGTGAATAATTGGTTACAGCAAAAACTGCCTAACACCAAAATTATTCACGATTTGTATCTTGGTAACAACGGCGTTCCCGTGTGTAGTCGGGTAGCCTATGGTTTGGCGATGTTACCTTTGCATCCCCAGGTTTTAGAAGAACCTAAGCAACAATACACTGACTATTTCCTGTTTATGGAGTTGCTGCGGCTTTTGCCAGATAGAACTTTGTCTTTTAGCGAAATTCTCCAGCTATTTGAGGCTCGTGGGATTAATACCAGTATTTGTCAGCAACGCTTATTGGCTTTTTTGTCAGGTGAGTTACCTCCGGGTTTGATACCTGCAACCCCTGATTCTACTTGGCTTACCAGCAGTTCTCAGAATAACTCTTACTACCAAGCGATCGCTGCTGCACCACTGTTTGTCAAGCAAGGGAATTTGACTTTTCGTCCCAATTTGCTCCCAATGCTAGCTTTGCGCCGCTATCTGGATGCGATCAAGGCCAGCACTCAGCAACCAATGGATCAGCCTCACACGGTTAATTTCGTTTTAGCTTGATTTTCTTTCCCACACTTTTTAGGCGATGCCTCCGGCGGTTAGCGTATGCGTAGCCCGTCTTAGACATCGCTACACCCAACCCAATCATCACCTTGGAAAAATGGTAGCTATTGCAACTAATAAATTTAAGTATAAGAAAATTCATAATCATGCTATTATTAGTACAATATCAACTCGGTTTTGATGGGTAGCAGCCATCAGACGCAAGGGGGAAAGTCCGGTGTAAGTCCGGCGCTGTCCCGCAGCTGTAATCAAGGTTAGCCTTGTTAGTCAGAATGCCCGCCGAAAGTAACAAACTCATACCCATCTGCGAGGTACAGGTGAATATTGCCATAAATAATTCAACGATACATCAGTTTAACGTTCTCATAGTGCCAGAGATACGCCACAGATTGCTCATGGTTGTGAACTTATACGCAGTTATTAATGATTGCAATTAAACTTTGGTGTAACTGTCGTTTACGCTAGTTTCTCGCTGGCGTGAAAGCTTTTTTTACATCATTTTTGCAAAATTTACAGTTATGTCGCAGTTGCACAACTGCAAAAATTTGTCATATCTGGGATTCAGACTGCTTTCTACAAACTTAAAAATTAATGCTCAATAAACAACATACTTTATTTGTTTGCACGACTTGTGACAGCGTGTGGCAAAACGGTAAACGAGTTGGTGAAAGTAAAGGTGAGCAACTACTACAACAGCTTCAACAACTTGCACAAGATTGGGAATTGCAAAATAAATTCCTCATTCAGGGAGTTGAATGCATGAGTGCTTGTAACCATTCTTGTGTTATTGCCTTTACAGCAGAAGGGAAATCAACCTATCTCTTTGGCGATTTACCAGTTGACGGCTGTGCCTCTGCTGTACTGAAATTTGCAACTCAATATTATACTAAGCCTGATGGTTTATTACCTTGGTCAGAACGAGCTGAACCTTTGAAAAAGGGTATTTTAGCAAAGATTCCACCACTAAATAAGTGGGCAAAATTAAACATAAGTTGTTGTTAATTGATGACTAGGTAAAATTTCCCAGTTCCCAATCATTAGTTTTCCCAGGAACAAAAAGTAATGCAGATGCAAACATTTCTCTGTTTTCGTTAAGTTTTTACTCGGTTAATTATCATGCTGAAATTCCATCTTCACACCGTTGGTAAAATTCCCACTGCTGTCCATCCCTTTGTCAAACAAACAGTTCTCACCCAAGAGAAACGAAAACTCCTGATAAATTCAGGGGAACTGATTCGAGGTGTGCAAAATATCGCCAGTTCGATGTATAGGATGATTTCCATTCCGTTAGCTCGGCTGGCCGTAGGCATCGCTCGTCTAATTCGAGATCAGCTATAAACAAACCAAACTCGATAACCTGTTAGCTATATAGGAAAGCTTTCACAACAATGCCAACTCTATTAGTTTATTTTGTAATTGGTTTTATAGTGCTTTTGGTGATGGGAATTGTCGCTTATTTCCTAACTGATCGCAAGTATCAATCCTCATCTACAGTCGCCAATTCCTACGATGAATGGACACTTGACGGCATCCTAGAGTTTTATTGGGGGGAACACATTCACCTCGGTCATTACGGTTCGCCGCCACGAAGTAAGGATTTTTTGGCTGCTAAATCCGATTTTGTGCATGAAATGGTTAAATGGGGTGGTTTAGATAAATTACCTCCTGGTACTACTGTCTTAGATGTTGGCTGTGGTATTGGTGGCAGTAGCCGGATTTTAGGGCGAGATTATGGGTTTGCTGTCACAGGGATTACCATCAGCCCTATTCAGGTGAAACGCGCCCAGGAACTAACGCCTCAAGAGCTAAATGTCCAGTTTGCAGTTGATGATGCAATGGCATTGTCGTTTCCAGATGGCAGTTTTGATGTGGTTTGGTCAATCGAAGCAGGCCCCCATATGCCCGATAAAGCCGTTTTTGCTAGAGAATTAATGCGGGTGTTAAAGCCTGGTGGAGTTTTGGTTGTAGCTGACTGGAATCAGAGAGATGACCGTCAAAAACCTTTAAATTTCTGGGAGAAACTAGTCATGCGACAACTCCTAGATCAGTGGTCTCATCCAGCTTTTTCTAGCATTGAGGGATTCTCTGAGCTTTTGGTAGCGACTTCCTTAGTCGAGGGAGAGGTAATTACGGCAGACTGGACGCAAGAAACCCTGCCTTCTTGGTTAGATTCGATTTGGCAAGGAGTGGCTCGACCAACTGGATTTCTGCGTTTTGGGCTGTCTGGTTTCATCAAGTCTGTGCGCGAAGTGCCGACGCTTTTATTGATGCGTTTGGCTTTTGGTAATCTTTTGTGCCGATTTGGAATGTTCCGCGCTGTGCGGGCTAACTCAGGTACAGAATTGATGGACAGAAACTTTGCCAACCAAAATCCCTCAAATTTAGTTAAGTAGAGATGCCTACAGTGAGCGAAGCGATCGCATGATCAACAATTTTGAGTTTAAAGTACTTTCTAATATGCAAAAAATTCCCGTCACAGTCAATACAGGATTTTTAGGTGCAGTCAAAACGACGTTAATTCGCCATTTACCAAAGTGACATACTCCACCCGATTGCTACGAACAAGTTTGCAAGCGTTCTAACAAATAAAAGAATTCACCCCTTGACACCACTACTGGTTTCTGTGGGTACAATGTAACGCTGTACAAATAAGAATAATAGCAGGACTGGGGCAATAGAAATGATGGAACCAGCAGCTACTAAGCGCCAGTCTAAAGAAAATGTCCCGGCTAACTTCGCTACTCCCAAAGGTAGGGTATATAAACTTTCATCTTGGATGACAATTAAAGGCCAAAGAAAGTCGCTCCAAGAACCGATGAATACGAAAATAGACAGGGTAACTAATGCTGGGCGAACTGCTGGCAACATAATATGCCACCATATGCCTAACTCGGAACTTCCATCCATGCGGGCAGCTTCTTCTAGTTCTTTGGGGACACCCATAAAAGCTTGTCGCAGTAAAAATATCCCAAAAGCCGAGGCTAAACTGGGAAAAATTATCCCTAAATAAGTATTTCTTAAACCTAATTGGACTGTCAAAATATACAGGGGAATCATCACGATTTGGAAAGGAATCATGATTGTAGAGACGATGGCAAGAAAAATGGCGTTTCGCCCCAGAAATGACAGTCTGGCTAAGGGATAAGCGGCTAAAGAACAAAACAGGAGATTCAAACCCACAGTCAACACTGCTACTAAGGTACTGTTATACAGGTATTGTGTAAAAGGTAGCGATCGCCAGACAGTAGAGAAGTTATTTAGTGTTGGTTGACTGGGTAATAACTGCGGCGGCGACTGTAAAATATTTTCTGTAGGAGACTTCAAAGCTGTACTGACCAGCCACAACAAAGGAAAAAGCGTCACCAGTGCGATCGCTGCTAATAACCCATAGATGAGAATAATTTTCAGTCGTGAATTGGGGATTTTCAAATTAGTCAATTTTGCTCCTGTGCATTGATAGGCAGGGTAACGATAAACTCTGTACTTTCTCCTGGGGTGGAGTTAACCTCAATCTGACCACCATGCTTATCTACCACAATCTGCCAAGCGATCGCTAGTCCTAATCCTGTTCCTTGACCCACAGCTTTGGTAGTGAATAGATGCTCAAATATTTTTTCCTTGACTTCTGCCGACATTCCCAGGCCATTATCTTGAATGCTAATTAAAACAGCATTTTTATCTTCACTTAGAGTCGTCTTAACTGTAATTCTATTGGGATTTCGGGCAATCTCAGCAAAAGTATATCCTGTGTTGGCTTCTTCTAAAGCATCAATGGCATTAGCTAACAAATTCATGAACACTTGATTAAGTTGTCCAGGAAAGCATTCTATTGGAGGCAAATCACCATAATCTCTCACCATTTCAATGTCGGGATGCTGCGAATTAGCTTTTAAACGGTGTTTGAGAATCAAAATAGTACTATCCAGACCATCATGAATATTACAAATGACTGGGCGATCGCTATCTGAGCGCGAAAAAGTGCGTAGACTGTTGCTAATACCGCGAATTCGTTTAACACCCTCTTTCATTGTAGAAATTAAATGCGGTAGATCAGAGCGGATAAAATCCAAATCTAAAGTTGCAATTTGTGCGGTAATTTCTGCCACTGGTTGAGGATAATGCTGCTGATAGAGGTCAATTAAACTAAACAAATCCTGTACATATTCCACAGCAGGTTGCAAATTCCCAGCAATAAAACCTACAGGATTGTTGATTTCGTGAGCAACTCCCGCCACGAGATTACCTAAAGCCGACATTTTTTCACTCTGCACCAGTTGCAGTTGCATTTGCTGTAAGTCGTTGAGGGATTGTTCTATTTGTTGAGCATAATTCTGAGACTGCTGGTAGAGGCGAGCATTTTTCAAAGAAATCGCCGCTTGGGAGCAAAGTAAGTTGAGGATTTCGACGCGATCGCTGGTAAATGCACCCGTTGTCAGGTTATTCTCCAGATACAATATTCCCAGCAGTTTACCTTGATGCAGAATAGGTGTACACAACAAGCTCTTAGGCTGTTGCTGCAAAATATAGGTATCAGTGATTAGTGACGGATGCACAGATGCGTCCATGATCACCGCAGGTTTCAGTCGCCGCTTGACAATGTTAATTAAAGTCTGGGGAACCTCTAAACTCGCCTCTACAGGAATTGATTGTAAAACAATCGGTGCTTGTGTTGACTGAGCGATCGCCTCAATCATCAAACCCTGCTCATCCAGTAACATTAATACACACTTTTCAGCTCCGGCATTGGCAATCACTACCTGCATCAAAGTAGAAAGCAGATTCTGTAACTGAATTTCATTGGATAAAGTTTGGGAAACTTTCAAAACTGTCTCCAAATCCAGAGTCACTGAAGCACTCACAGAAGATGAAGTACTGCCAATTGATTGAGGAAAAGCAATAATAGTTTCATCAGTGGTAAACCTTGTTGGAGTTTGTTGTAAAACAGGCTCTAAAAGTTGTGGATACCGATGTTTTAAATCTTCGATTTTAGCTTGAGCGCCCCAACGCACATAACCATAGTAAGCTTGTATTAAATACTCCTGAGCAATGCGATTTTTGCCCCAATTGAGATAAAATTTGGCTGTTAATTCATTTGCTAATGCTTGATTGTGAATCAATCCGTTTTTCTCAGCTAACTCGATTGAACAATCATATAAATCCACTGCTGTTAAAGTTTGACCAGTGACGCGACTGAGTTCTGCCTCTACCAGCCAATATTTATGAAGAAAATTCTCTGGACAATTATCAGCCCAAATTTTTAATTGTTTTTGATTAGTTATTACCTGCTTGAGATATTCATTTTGTTCATCCAAATCATCTGCGATATATATATTTAGTAAAATTAAAGAGTAGTAAAAGTTATGTTCCGAATAACTTGTATGTCCTGCTATACTATTTAATATTTTATTTGCTGCTAAAGCATGATTTAAGCCCTGAAAGAAATCCTGATTAATGCAGGATAATTGCATTTGGCAAACATAGTAAATACACAAGGCAAAGATGCTTTGAGAAGAATTACATTGTTCTATAAATTCATTTTTATGCGAGTGAGAAATTGCCATCTTTTGTTGTCTTACTGAAGTGTCCAGTAAATCAAGAATAAAAAATTGAATCCCTTTGACGATGTAATGAGCAGATTGATTTTTAGTGCTAGATATAAATGGTAAATACTGTAAAATATATTTGAGAATAGTATCTAGCTGAGTACCTTGAAATAATTGATTACAAGTCTTACCAGAAATGTGATATCCCGCGTGTTGTAGCTCTCCCGAATTCAATCCGGCTTCATAGCCTTCATCGTTCAGTAAAGTTACGCCTTGAATGGGTTTAGCCCAAATGTGAATAAAATTTGCCAAAACAAAACTTGTCTGAGAAACTTGAGCTAAATAATTTAATTTTTGACTCAATTTAAAGCCAAGTAAACCAAACTCATAGCCAGATTGATAATCTCCCAAAACTGTGCCTAAAATCAGTCCATAACCTGAATACCCCATAGCAGATTCTGGCATATTCCCATATTGAATCGAGAGATTCATTGCTTTCAGGGAGACCAGCATATATAAATTAAAACTTGAGGTAATATAGGTAGGAGGAACTAAAGCAATTAATAATCTCACTACCAATTTTTGCTTCACATCTACCATTTCTGGTAAATCAATCAATGTAGCAATTTCGCGGTGACCAACATTTTGTTTTGCTGCTGCTAATTCTTCTTGTACTGCTAAATTTAAATCTGGTGGTTCAATATCGTTTTCTAGCAAACGTAGGGCTTTAATTCCAGTTTGAATTGCTTCTAAGAATTGGGCTGTGAGAGTATACTGTATAATTAGTAGTTCATAGACCTCAGCTTTCTCAAGATCGGATTTTGCTTCAATTAGAATCAGGTCAATTAATGCCAAGGATTTTTCAAAATCACCATTAAGAAATTCCGATTCTGCAAGTTCTTTATATAAATAAAATGTATAATTATAATCACTCTGCCAACTATCTTCACCAAGCAGCTTGACCCCATTAGCAAAATATTCAACAGCAGAAGCATAAGCTGTAGATGTTTTAGCTTTACGTCCAGCAATCAGATTTAGTTGAATAAGTTTATTTTGATCAGATTTTTCAGAAATTAAATCTCCGCCAATATTCAACTGATTCACAATCTCAAAAACTTTATCTTCCTGTTCTGCTTCCGACAGGCTATTTAATAATAACTTTCCAATTTTTAAATGAGTTTTTTGTTTTTGATCTGCGGGAATTAATGAATATGCAGCTTGTTGTACTCGGTCATGTAAAAACCGATAAACAATTGATGTTTGATTACTTGCCAATGTTAAGGACTCATCAGCCTGAAAAAACTTATAGACATCTGCCAATGGCAAAATCAAACATTCTTGTAAGGCTTTCCAGAGGTCTGTTGCTGTTTCGGACTGGGATTTTTCATAGACAACTGCCAATGTTGTCAAATCAAACGAGTTACCAATACAAGCGGCTAATTGCAAAAGTTTTTGAGTTTCTCTTGGTAGCTTCTGCAACTGAGTTGCCATAAACTCCAAAACATCATCGGTTAATGCTAAGGCTCTAATTTGGGTAATATCGCATTGCCAATAACCATATTCGCGGTTAAAACTAATCCATCTATCTTCATGCAAAGACTTGAGAAACTGATTGATAAAAAAGGGATTGCCTTGAGTTTTTTGATAGATTAACTCTGTCAATGGTGCAGCCAACTCTGGAGAACAACTAAAGGTATCAGCAATCAACTGGCTAAGATTAGATTGAGTTAGGGGAGCTAAAGTAATTGTGTTAACAGTAGACTCAGCTTTGTGAATTGCTTCTAAAGTTAACATCAAAGGATGAATCGAACTGACTTCATTATCTCGATACGCCCCAATTACTAGTAAATAGCCACTCTTGGTTTCACCCATTAGTAATTGCATCAACTTCAGCGATGCCGAATCAGCCCATTGCAAATCATCCAGGAAAATAATTAGAGGATGTTCTGGAGTAGTAAAAACTCGAATGAATTTTTGAAATAGTAAATTAAAGCGGTTTTGTGCTAAATTACCCGATAATTGTGGTACAGATGGCTGTTGTCCAATAATATATTCTAGTTCAGGAATAACTTCAACGATTACCTGACCGCTTTCACCCAATGCAGTCATTATCTGAGATTTCCACTGCTCTAGTTGAGTATCCGTTTCTGAAAGCAGTTGCGCCATCAAATCTCGAAAAGCTTGTACAAAACCTAAAAAAGGAATGTTGCGCTGAAACTGGTCAAATTTGCCTTTAATGAAGTAGCCACATTGTCGCGCAATTGGTTTATGTACTTCATTTACCACTACTGTTTTGCCAATACCGGAGAAACCAGCAACCAGCATTAACTCACTACTACCTAAGCTAATGCGTTTAAAGGCTGCTAAGAGTTGATTCACCTCTATTTCACGACCATAAAGCTTTTCCGGGATGGTAAAGCGGTCTGAAAGATCCTGCTGACCTAGCTCAAAGTCCGGTATATGATGTTTTTCTTGCCACATCTGTAGGCATTGTTCCAGGTCATATTTTAGCCCCAAAGCACTCTGATAACGCTCTTCAGCATTTTTAGCCATCAGTTTACTGACGATATTTGACACCACTTGGGGAATGTCTAAATTGAGGTCATCGATAGCTGGGGGTTGTTTAGCGATGTGAGAATGTACCAGTTCCATCGGATCATGAGACCCAAAAGGTAAATTTCCTGTGAGGAGTTCGTAAAAGGTGATACCGAGGGAGTAAAAGTCACTGCGATAATCAATACCTCGATTCATCCGTCCAGTTTGTTCAGGAGACAGATAAGCGAGAGTTCCTTCGAGGACATGAGGATGGTGAATTTCTTGAGCTTCTCTTGGTAACAGAGAAGCAATGGAAAAGTCAATCAGCTTAACTTGTCGGCTATCTGGGTTAATCAGGATATTAGCTGGCTTAATATCTTTGTGGATAACTCCATACTTGTGTACTTCATCTAAAGTAGTGACAAGTTGCAGAGCAATGTGGAAAAATTCCCGGAGAACATTATTTTCTCCATAGACTGGAATCCTCAAATTCCAATTTTCCCATCTGCTCATATATTCCTTGAGAGAAATTCCCCCAAAGTCCTCCATAATCAGAGCATATCTATTGCCACAGAGTTCTAAACTATAGGGCTTGACAATACCGGGAATCTTCAGGTTTTTGGCAATAGTGTATTGGTTGCTGAACTGAACCAGTTCACTGAAGTGGGGGTATTGATTCCGCATAAATTTAATGACAACGGGTGTAGAGTCAGCTTCTACCTTTCCCCGAAACACAACGGTACTGGAACTTTCATAGATTGCTTCACCGATGCAGTAACCAGGGATTTCCAAGTTGCTTCTCTTTAAACTCATCGATTTCACCCTTAGCAGTCACCATTTGGTTTACAAGTTAGTATGCCCAATCTTATAAATGAGAATAACAAAGTATAATTGATAATTTCTCATAGAACTTACTGACATATAGGACTTATATTTGATTTATGAAACACAAGTAGGGTGTGTTATCGAGGAGAGTACGGCACCAAAACCTGTAAGACGGTGCGTTAGGCTAAAGGCATAACACGCCACTACATATACTTAGATTTTTTCAATAATCAAATCGCATTCCTATAGTAAAGCTAAAATATAGTTTAATAGTTTTCAGTAATCACGGCTTGTAAGGGTTGATCCCAAGATTCCAGAGGTATTTGGGATAAATAAGCAAAATCAAAGACAATGCCGATAGTGGGCTTATTTGCCCAATGTGGTGAACTGAGTAAACGGTCATAATATCCACCGCCATAACCCAAACGATATCCCTGATAGTCGCAAGCCACACAGGGAACGAGAATTAAATCAACATCCGCAGGTTCGATAGTTGGGGCGTAAGGTAATGGTTCAGTAATGCCATAAGCGCCGACTCGAACAGAATCTTCAGGTTTCCAAAAATGCCAATCAAGAGACTGACCAACACAGCGTGGAAAACCCCAATTATAGTTAGTATCTGTAAACAATGGACTCAGGTCTGGTTCCTGACGAAAACTGAAATAAGCGAGTATTGTTTTGGCTGGGGTAAATAGAGGATGATTTCGCAATTGCGTACAGATGCGATCGCTACTTTCCCTCCATTCACCCACAGATATCGATTGCCGTTTTTGTAATAAACTACGACGTAAATCAGCCTTCCCCACTTCCAAAACCTCCGCGCACCTTTGCGCTTACCTTAGCGTAACTTTGCGTTTAAAAAAAAAGGTGAGCATCGCCCACCCCACAGTAGCTATACAGCGTTTTGCCGATACCACTCAATCGTATTCTTTAGCCCTTGCCTAAAGCTGACCTGAGCCGTAAAATCAAAAGCTTCCTTAGCCCGTTCAGTATCCAAACAGCGGCGGGGTTGACCATTTGGCTGATCTGTTTGCCAAACAATTTCACCGTCAAACTCCATCAGTTCGCAGATGAGAGTAATTAAATCGCGGATGGAGATTTCCTCACCCGTTCCCAAATTAACTGCTTCCGAGTCATTGTAGGATGTAGTACCCATGACAATACCTCGCGCTGCATCTTCTGAATAGAGAAACTCACGGGTAGGGCTACCATCACCCCAAACAGGGAGTTGTTTTTCTCCCTTAATTTGGGCTTCATGGACTTTGCGAATTAACGCCGGAATTACGTGGGAGCTACTAGTGTCAAAGTTATCTTCAGGGCCGTA
Source organism: Nodularia sp. (in: cyanobacteria) (assembly GCA_007692755.1). Lineage (GTDB taxonomy): Bacteria > Cyanobacteriota > Cyanobacteriia > Cyanobacteriales > Nostocaceae > Nodularia. The sequence goes on from REBL01000194.1 coordinate 26,294, forward strand.
TAAATTTACTGGCAACAAGTAAATGCCATTAAAGCCATACTGCTGACGGTAAGATTGCAATTGAACTAAAAGCGCTTTCTTAGCAATGCCGTAGGGAGCGTTGGTTTCTTCTGGGTAACCATTCCAGAGGTCATCTTCTTTGAATGGCACTGGTGTAAATTTGGGATAAGCGCAAATTGTACCCACACAAACGAATTTTTCGACTCCAGCTTCATGGGCAGCATGAATTAGCTGAGTACCCATGATCAAGTTATCGTAAAATAACTCAGCGGGTTTTTCGCGGTTGAGACCAATACCACCGACGTGAGCTGCTAAGTGAATGATAATATTTTGCTGGTCAACTGCACGTTGGCAATTTTCCATGACACGTAAATCATGCTCACGCGATCGCGTTACCGTAATTTTGGCACTATCAGCCCCAGCTTTACACAGCTGATCAATCACCTGACGGCCGAGGAAACCCGCTCCACCTGTGACGAGAATCCGTTGATTTTTTAGTTCTAAGGCGGTCATAATTTTATTATTTGCGGTATAAATCAGAAGTGGAGAGCGCCCAGTTCTTGACGAGTAGTAGCAATATCATCAGAAGCTATACCATTGCCATTGGGTGAAGTGTGACCCAAAGCCTTCAAATCTGCTTCTACCATGAGAGCTACCAATTCGTCAAAGGTGACTGATGGTTCCCAACCCAACTTTTGTTTTGCCTTGGTAGGATCACCAATTAATAAGTCTACTTCTGCCGGACGAATATAGCGATCGTCAAACTCCACATAATCTTCCCACTTCAGGTTCACATAACCAAATGCTTTATCTAAAAATTGGCGCACAGAGTAAGTTTCACCAGTAGCAATGACGTAATCTTCAGGCTGGTCTTGCTGCAACATTAACCACATTGCCCTTACGTAATCCTTGGCGTAGCCCCAATCTCGTTTGGAATCGAGATTACCCATATAAATTTTCTTCTGTTTACCCGCCACAATTTTAGCAACTGCTCTAGTAATTTTGCGAGTGACAAAGGTTTCACCCCGGCGTGGTGATTCGTGATTAAACAGTATGCCATTACAAGCAAACAAATTATAAGATTCGCGGTAATTTATCGTTTGCCAGTGAGCATAAACTTTAGCACAAGCATAGGGACTGCGGGGATAAAACGGTGTTGTTTCGCTTTGGGGTACTGCTTGCACTAAACCAAACATTTCTGAGGAACCCGCTTGATAGAAACGCACCTGAATTCCTGTACGTTGCTGGTAGTCGCGGATAGCTTCTAGCAACCGCAGTGTTCCCATTCCCACTGCATCAACTGTGTATTCTGGTGAGTCAAAGCTGACTCTGACATGAGATTGAGCGCCCAAGTTATAAATTTCTGTGGGCTGAACTTCTTCTAAAATTCGGCGTAAGGTCGTACCATCAGTCAAGTCACCGTAGTGAAGAAGCAACCGCACTCCCTGTTTGTGAGGGTCTTCGTACATATGATCAATGCGGTCTGTGTTGAAGGTAGAAGTCCGGCGAATAATACCATGTACCTCATAACCTTGCTCTAGTAAAAACTCACTCAGATATGAACCATCTTGACCAGTAATACCAGTAATTAACGCGCGCTTATTTTGGGTCATGCTCAATTATCCCTTGTTGCCTTTGATAAAATAGTTACAGGCTAATCTATACAAAATAGCAGCTAAAAGCTAGATTGCCTTATGGGAAACTCCATCGTTGTCATCTCTAATAGAGGTTTACCGTAACTAAATATACTGATTAAAAACTAATTTTACAAGTTAGCCCTAAGCAGTTTAACTCAAAAGCAACATTATATGTTGTATAATTTATTTAATATTCACCAAAAAAAATTTATATAGCTTTTTTATTTAATCCGCTAGGCGGAGTTCTTAATCCTTAGTTTTAAGCCCACAAGGGGCGAGGCAGGGTAGTTATCATATAGCAACCGCCAAGGTAGTTAGGACATGGCAAAATTCTAAAACCCAGTCACAGCTAGTATTTGACTTTTGACTTTTGACTTTTGACTTTTGACTTTTGCTATACCCCCCTGTCTCTTCAGTATGCGCCGTTATTTTTGGGCAAAATAACCACATCAATTGTTTTAAATATTATCCATAAATCAAGCCAAAAATTCCTAAATTTGACATAATGCATGTCTATTTGGACTCTTCGTGGATAAGGAATGTCATTACGTCCAGAAACTTGCCATAATCCAGTAATGCCTGGACGGATGGTTAAAATATGGTCAATGTGACAACCATATTTGGGAAGCTCTAACTCTACCAAGGGGCGGGGGCCAACAACACTCATGTCTCCTTTGAGAACGTTCCAGAACTGAGGAAATTCGTCTAAGCTGGTAATTCGCAAAAACTGACCAATTTTGGTAATCCGGGGGTCTTGTTTCAGCTTAAAACTGCTCTCGAATTCTTGTCGTAACTGGGGCGATGTTGCCATCATTTGCATGAGCATTTCGTCTGCATTGCTCACCATTGTGCGGAATTTAATACAATTGAAAGTTTTGAAGTTTTTACCTACCCGTTTCTGGATATAAAAAATTGGGCCTTTTGAGCTAAAAGCAATCAGCAAGGACAAAATTAAATAGACGGGGAAGAACAAAATCAATACCAACAGGGAAAAAATTATATCAAACAGTCGTTTAGCGAACTCTCCGTTTAAACCCTGAACAGACAAACCTCTGGGTTTCAGCTTAGGCGTTTTTGTTTTTTGGCCGCGTTTTAAAAAAGTACGCGTAGACGCGCTAGTATCTTGCCGTTGGGCTTTGCCATTCGTGAAGGGTAGGTATCGCTTACCGGAGAGGAGTGAGCTATGGGCAGTCATCGTACTCCTTAATAATCCACACCACACATCGTCCCAATCTTCAAGCCAAAATGAAATGCTTCTGGAGATATATTGCCAAAAGCGCACAGAACAAAGAATTAAATTTTGCTAATCAATTTGAAGATATTTTTTCTTTGTTGCATTGATCAATAAAGTTTAAATAGCGTTCAGCAAAAACTTGTAAAGAAAATTGAGAAGCGTGCGATCGCATATACTCAAGATTGAAAGAATTACGGTAGATTTCAAATTTTTCTACTGCCTCAATCACCGCTGCTTCTGTTTGTGTTTTGAACAGTATGCCGGTTGCTGTATCCAGACAAGAGCGCAAATCGCGTACTGTTTCTAAAGCACCTCCGGCACCGTAGGCAATGACTGGAGTTCCACAAGCCTGTGCTTCTACTAAGGCAATGCCAAAATCTTCACAAGCGGCATATAGAAATGCCTGAGCTTTGGACATATATTTTTTTACCACATCATCAGGTTGCCATCCCATTATTTGGATATTAGAGTTAGCTAGCTCACGAATTTTTGTCATTTCCGGTCCTGTACCAATAATTACCAATGGTAGTTTTAATTGATTAAAAGCTTTGACAATTAATGATACGTGCTTATAACTGACTAACCGGGAAACTACAAGATAAAAATCTTCTTTTTGAGGCGAAAATGGCCAATTATCAACATCGACTGGGGGATAAATGACTGTTGCTTCTCGCCGATAGCAACGCCAAATGCGACGAGCTGTGTGCTGCGAATTAGCGATGAAGTAATCAACGCGATTCGCACTCAAGACATCCCACTGGCGCAAACGATGCAATAAGACCCGAATTACCCATCCAGCGATACCATTTCCCAAATTACTTTGGTGTAGATAATCAAAAGTTAAGTCCCAAGCATAGCGCATGGGGGTATGGCAGTAACAAATATGTAACTGATCGGGAGTTGTCAAAATTCCTTTGGCGACAGCATGGGATGAGGATAGAATTACGTCATACTTACGTAAGTCCAATTGTTCAATAGCCAATGGTAACAAAGGCAAATATTTTTGCACCCCATTACGGGCATAAGGCAAGTGCTGGAGAAAGGTTGTGCCAATTTGACGTTTGTATAAATAACTTTCACAATTGCTGGATTCAAAATCAATTAGGGCATATAAATTGGCATCGACGTGATTCAGAATTTCCTGCACAACTAGTTCTGAACCGCCTGTGGCTTTCGGTGTCAGCCACTCATGAACCAAAGCGTATTTTAAAGGCACAGTTAACTTTAAGGGATAGAAAAAACTTTACAGTTTACGGAGTTAACTCAAAAGTTTTTTGTGAACAAGACATTGTAACTGCACCAGATTGAGGACAAGACGTAATTTTCTCAAAAGAGTTTCCAGATAGATCCTGCAACCTGATAACCTCAAATTAGGGAGTGAGGAGTGAGGACTGGGGAATGGGGACTGAGAAACCTTTAACCTTTAACCTCTACTTCTGACTATCTTGACAACAGATAAAAGTAAAAAACCGGGAATTTATGCGAATTTTGATCATGGGTGGTACTAGGTTCATTGGTGTGTACCTAACTCAACTGCTGGTTGAACAAGGACATGAAGTGGTACTGTTCAATCGTGGTAATCGTCCGATACCTTCTTTGCCGGGAGTAGGGCAAATTATAGGCGATCGCACTAATGCTACCCAACTAAAAGAAAAATTATCATCAGAAAAGTTTGATGTCGTTTTTGATAATAATGGCCGCGAACTCACTGATACTCAACCATTAGCAGAAATTTTTCAAGACCAAGTGCAACATTTTGTTTATATGAGTTCGGCGGGGGTGTATCTCAAATCTGACCAATTACCGCACATAGAAGGTGATCCAGTCGATCCGAAAAGTCGTCACCGGGGTAAGCATGAAACGGAAGCTTACTTGATGCAACAGAATTTACCGTTTACTTCGATTCGCCCAACGTATATTTACGGGCCGCAAAATTATAATGATTTGGAAAGCTGGTTTTTTGATAGAATTGTGCGCGATCGCCCTATACCGATTCCTGGAAATGGGTTACATATTACCCAGTTAGGTCATGTCAAAGATTTAGCCACGGCGATGTCACAGGTAATTGGCAATCAACAAGCCATAAGACAAATTTATAATATTTCAGGCGATCGCTTTATAACTTTTGATGGTTTAGCCCGTGCTTGTGCTGTAGCGGCTGGTAAATCACCGGATGCAGTCAAAATTGTACATTACGACCCCAAAAAATTTGATTTTGGCAAGCGCAAAGCTTTTCCCATGCGAGTGCAGCATTTCTTCGCATCAGTGAATAAAGCTATGGCAGAATTAGCTTGGCAACCTGAATATGATTTAATTTCCGGGCTCGCTGATTCCCTCGAAAACGATTATCTGAAAACTGGGCGGGATAAAGCTGAGGTTGATTTCTCTATGGATGAAGAGATTTTACAAGCTGTCTAAAGATTTTCTATCTTTGGCTTTCTGTGTTCTACTAGCATGGAAAGCCAATTATCAATAGCTTAATTAAAATACACTATGACTGAATTATTACCAGATTCACTCCATAACGTTTTAGAAGTGCGCGCCCGGTTAGCTGAAGGCCCCGTCTGGGATTCTACCCAGCAGTTGCTGTACTGGGTGGATATTTTTAACCATCGAGTGCATAGATTTTATCCAGCTACAGGCAAAGATGAGTATTTTGATGTGGGAGACGTGGTAGGTGCGATAGCACCAGCAGGAGATAATCGATTCATCATAGCATTGCGCCATGAATTGGCATTCCTCGACACTCAGACAGGCTTAGTTAGCACTATTGTCGAAATTGAACCTGAGCGACCAAATAACCGCCTTAATGACGGTAAATGCGACCCTCAAGGACGCTTTTGGATTGGTTCCATGTCTTCAGAAGCCACTCAAGCCAGTCTGTACCGCTATGACCATGATGGTTCACTACACGTCATGGAAACAGGACTGACTATTTCTAACGGTTTGGGTTGGAGTCCTGATCAAAAAACATTTTATTTGACCGATTCGCCGCAACAAAAAATCTACGCTTACGATTTCGACTCCAGTACAGGTAATATTAGTAATCGGCGGATTGTTGTTGATTTAACTCATGAATCTTTCAATCCTGATGGGTTGACTATAGATAGCGAAGGCTACATTTGGTCAGCAATGTGGAATGGTTGGTGTGTAATTCGTTTCAGCCCCAGTGGTGAGGAAGTATTCAGAATACAGTTACCTGTACCATTGGTGACTAGCTGCACTTTCGGGGGTGAGGATTTGCGAACACTTTATATCACTACTGCTTCTGTGGGACTCCAGCAAGATGAAATTGACAAAAGTTTCTATTCTGGTGATTTGTTTGCTTTCAAGTCTGAGGTGGCAGGATTACCTACATATGGTTTTCTAGGTTAGGTGGTTATTTGAAAAGGAACTAACCGCAAAGTACACAAAGTACACAAAGATAAGAAAGGAAAGGGAGAGTTAATTACTGGATTTACAATTGATTAGAAAATAAACAACCTTGAGTTTTTGAGAAGATATGCAAACAGTATTAGTGACGGGAGGTGCGGGTTTTATCGGGGCTAATTTTGTCCTCCTAGCGAGACAGTTAGGATGGGCTAATGTAATTAATTTGGATAAGTTAACTTATGCTAGTAATTTAGGAACTTTAGCGGAGTTACAAGGTGATAAAAACTATCATTTTGTGCAAGGAGATATTGGTAATTTAGAGTTAGTCGCTTATTTATTAGAAAAATATCAGCCAGATGCAATTATCAATTTTGCGGCTGAAAGTCATGTTGATCGTTCTATTTTGAGTCCTGAAGATTTTATCCAGACTAATGTAGTCGGTACATTTAAGCTATTAGAAGCAAGTCGATTTTATTGGCAAAAACTATCAGCTTCAAAACAGTCAGAATTTCGCTTTCTGCACGTTTCAACAGATGAAGTATATGGCTCACTTAATCCCCAAGATCCAGCCTTTTGCGAAGATACACCCTATGCACCCAACAGTCCTTATGCAGCCTCAAAAGCAGCTTCTGACCATTTTGTAAGAGCATATTATCACACTTATGGATTCCCTACTTTAACAACAAATTGCTCTAATAATTATGGTCCGCGTCAGTTTCCTGAAAAGCTAATTCCTTTGACTATCCTTAATGCTATGGAAGGTAAATCATTACCTATATATGGGGATGGACAAAATATTAGAGATTGGCTTTATGTTATCGACCATTGCGAGGCGATTAACCTAGTTTTGCAACAGGGAAAAATTGGCGAAACTTATAATATTGGCGGAATAAACGAAAAAACTAACTTGATAGTTGTGGAAAAAATTTGTGCAATTCTCGATGAATTAGCACCAAAACCTGATTTTTCTCATTCTTCCTTAATTACCTTCGTTAAAGACCGTCCGGGACATGACCGAAGATATGCCATTAACTGTAGTAAAATTAGTAATGAATTAGGCTGGCAACCTCAAGAAAACTTTGATAATGGTTTATTAAAAACCGTGCAATGGTATTTAAATAACTCAGCCTGGATTAATCAAGTACGTTCAGGAGAATATGAATCCTGGTTAAAACAAAACTACGAAAATAGAAAACCATAATTTCCTCATGTAGAGACGCGATTTATCGCGTCTTCTATCTCCCATTATCGCGTCTCCTATCTCACATCCCAAAAAGTCACAGACAAAAGAACATCCACATCACAACCAAACTCCCACATATCGGGAAATAAAACCTGACGATATTCTAACCGCACCTGTGACAAAGCATCTTGCCAAACCTCATCAAAAACCTCAGCAAAGTAACCCTTTAAACTCGGAGATTTTTTTAATAGTCGCCGTAAACATTTACGCTGTTCTTGTATTGTTAACTCCCAGCCCCGATTATCATAAGCACTATCAATATAAATCCGCTTTAGTAAATGAGCAAGTAGAACATCTAAGCGATTTTCTAGTTCCTGTTTTTCTGAACGTCCCAATGCTTCAATTTCCTCAACCAGCGCCTCAAGTTCAATTTCACTAAACTCTTTAGAACGCAGCTTTTTGGCTGTATTTTCCAACCATAAGCAAAAATCTTGCTCGTATAATTGTTGTGTAATGGGTTGTTTCATATTACACAGTTTCTTGCTTTTTTGGTGGTATGAGATAAATTACACCAGATATAACCGTAAAAGCCACAGATAACCAAAAGGCAGTTAATGTAGGGATTTGCCAAGCTAGAGATAAAGGTGCAATTAAAAGGGCTATAGCTATAATCTGACTAACTGTTTTCAGTTTACCCCAAATATTCGCCCCTGTGATAGTAGTTTGATTTACGCGCCAGCCGGCGATCGCCAACTCCCGTGCTAAAATCACAAACACGCCCCAAGCTGGAATTTTTCCTAATTCCACCAACACCAACAACGGCGCAAGCACCAGCAATTTATCCACTAAAGGATCGAGAAATTTACCCAAATCAGTAATTTGGTTGAGTTTCCGCGCCAAATAGCCATCCAACCAATCAGTTAAAGCTGCGACTAAAAATATTGTTAAACATATCCATCTAGCTTGGGGTGTGGGATTATATAAACCATAAAGTAAAAATGGTATTCCCAGAAGTCGAGAAAAAGTAATCGCGTTGGGTAAATTCATAATTTCAAACAATCAAATAATTGCCCTAATGTCAACTGTAAATCACCCACTAATTCGGGGACTGGTAATATATCTTGTTCGTTTTCTAAAAATATTGGTTGCTGGTTATGGGGATAAACTAAAACATTATATTCTTCTGGGTCAATTAACCAACCCAAGCTAGTACCATGATTTAAACAATGTAAAATATTTCTGGTAACTGTGGTTGCCTTTTGTTGAGGAGATAGAATTTCAATTGTCCAATCTGGATAGGTATTAAACACATTAGCAATATTGCCTTTTTCATCAACAGGAATTCTCCCCCAAGCAAATATAGCCACATCTGGAACAATAGAACGTCCACCAAATGTACAGCGTAATTCTGGAAAGGCTAAAGCGATTTTTTGCGGTTCTACCACATGATTAATTACATTAGCGGAGTGAAGCTGTAATCTGCTATGTTTACCTTGGGGCATAGGTTTTTGAATGATTTCGCCGTTGATATATTCACTTGCTGGTTCGGTTTCTGGTAATTGCAAAAATTCTGCCAAAGTTATCTGGCGAGTTGGTGTTTTTATCATAATATTTTCCCGATGCTATTTAACATCAAGTTTAGCTTAAATAAACTTGTTTGATTCTCTGCTGCGTAGCTATGGTGCGAAACAAAATATCACCAAATTGAGTTTTTAGTCTATTTGCATGGCATGATCTGTATTTTGAGATTATCCACGCAATACTATGACTGAAAATACAGATTTTCGGATTGAACGCGATTCGATGGGCGATCGCCAAATTCCCAGTAGCGCTTATTACGGCATTCAAACACTGCGGGCGATAGAAAACTTCCAAATTAGCGGCATTAAGCCTTTACCTACTTACGTAGATGCCTGTCTGATTATTAAAAAAGCTACCGCCACCGTTAACGGCGAATTAGGTTGTATTCCCCAGGAGATCAGTGAAGCAATTATCCAAGCTGCTAATGAAATCCTGGCGGGAAATTTACGAGATCAGTTTGTGGTAGATGTCTATCAAGCGGGTGCGGGAACTTCTCACCACATGAATGTCAATGAGGTTTTGGCAAATCGCGCCTTAGAAATTCTCGGTGATGAAAAGGGTAACTACAAACGCGTTAGCCCCAACGACCATGTAAACTACGGACAGTCTACCAACGATGTGATTCCCACAGCTATCCGCGTTGGTGGCTTATTAGCACTTACCCACACATTACAGCCAGCTTTAGAAAAGGCGATCGCATCTTTAGAAAACAAAGCTGTAGAATTTCAAGATATCGTCAAATCTGGCAGAACCCACTTACAAGATGCTGTACCTGTGCGTTTAGGTGAGAACTTCCGGGCTTGGGCGCAGATATTATCAGAACACCAAAACCGCATCTATACAGCCTCTGGGGATTTAATGGCCTTGGGTTTAGGTGGTAGCGCTGCTGGTACAGGAATGAATACTCATCCCCAGTATCGCGCCCGTGTGGTGGAAGTTATTGCCCAATTTCTCGAATCGCCCTTAGAACCCGCACCCCATTTAATGGCTGCAATGCAGAGTATGGCTCCTTTTGTCAACGTTTCCGGGGCTTTACGCAACTTGGCACAGGATTTAGTCAAAATCTCCCATGATTTGCGGTTAATGGACTCAGGCCCCAAAACTGGTTTGAAAGAAATTCAACTCCCCCCAGTGCAGCCAGGTTCCTCAATAATGCCGGGTAAATATAACCCAGTTATGGCAGAAATGACATCAATGGTATGCTTTCAGGTAATGGGATATGATAGTGCGATCGCCTTAGCAGCCCAAGCCGGACAATTAGAATTAAACGTGATGATGCCGCTAATTGGCTATAATTTGATTCACAGCATTGAAATACTCGGTAACACCATCACCGCCCTCACCGAACGCTGTATTGCAGGAATTACTGCCGATAAACAACGCTGTTTAGTTTACGCCGAAGGTAGTTTAGCATTAGTCACCGCACTGAACACCCACATCGGATATTTAAATGCGGCTGCTGTAGCCAAAGAATCCTTAGAAACTGGTAAACCTCTCAGACAAATTGTCTTAGAACGAGGCTTAATGAGTGAAGCAGAATTAGCAATCGTCTTAAACTTAGAACAAATGAGCGCCATTGTTCCTCTTGCATAATTCGTCATAGATATTTCTGACTTCCGCCTCGGAATAAATTCCCAGTCTCATAGCAAAAGTCCTCTCAAGAGGACTGAATGAAAAACTAAATTTAGTCCACTTCAGTGGACTTTAGCTATTAGCCAGGAACTTAAGTTCCTGGCGGGAGGGCTTGACTGACAGATGATCAATCTATTCATATAATTAAACATATATTTATTAATCCAATATATTATCCATGCAGACACAAAAACCATCAGTCAGTCTGATTCGGGCTACCTCCTACGAAAGCGAGGCTTTACGGGCATCATTAGTCACCCTGCTAGAACCTTTAGGGGGGATGTCTGCCTTTGTCAAACCAGGAAATAGAGTATTACTCAAACCCAATCTCCTCACAGGTTCCCGCCCTACGAAAGAGTGTACAACCCGCCGAGAACTGGTTTATGAAGTCGCCCAGATGGTAATAGCAGCTGGTGGTAAGCCATTTTTAGGGGATAGTCCCGCCTTTGGTAGCGCCAAAGGAGTCGCAGAAGTCAACGGCTATCTCCCGCTTTTAGAAGAATTGAATATACCCATCATTGAGTTCCACGGTAAGCGTTACCAAACTGTCAACGAAGACTTTAATCACTTGCGGCTATGCAAAGAAGCAATGGAAGCAGATGTAGTGATTAACTTACCCAAAGTTAAATCACATATGCAGTTGACATTAACAATGGGGGTAAAAAATCTCTTTGGTTGCGTTCCTGGTAAAATGAAAGCTTGGTGGCACATGGAAGCAGGAAAAGATGCTAACCGATTTGGTGAAATGTTAGTAGAAACTGCCAGAGCAATTAATCCCAACTTAACTATTTTAGATGGCATCATCGGTCATGAAGGTAATGGACCGAGTGGTGGCGAACCTCGTGATTTAGGAATTTTAGCAGCCGCAGCAGATGTATTTGCTTTAGATAGGGCAGTAGTAGAAATTCTCAATGTCCCGCCCGAACAAGTTCCCACAGTTGCAGCGTCTCAAAGGTTGGGCGTTTGTCCAGAATTAGCTGAGATAGATTTTCCCCATTTACATCCTGATTTACTGAAAATAGAAGATTGGCAATTACCAGATAAATTAATGCCAATTGATTTTGCCATGCCTCGTGTGATTCAGTCTACATTTAAACACCTTTATATTAAGTTTCTCAAGGAACCGATGAGTGTTTATGGTAAAGGTTAGGGACTGAAGAATAAGGCGTTGTTAGGCTTCATTGTATAGCCAACTATGGTTAGTGATGAGGTTGCGATCGCCTGCCACGTCAAAAATCCTCATTTACGCAGAGAAACCATGTATAATCTTTGAAGCGATACATAAAACCCAAGTGTTGACCAATGGCAAATAATCCGCAACAACCGGGAGAATACGATGCTGTGCTTGGTGGTCAAAATCAAGCCCCAGAGAGTGCAGTAGTTTTGGGTGGTATTCAAGGGGTAAAATTACGCTTGAGTAACCCCAACCCAGAAGTGAGAATTGCAGCACTGCGACAAGCTTTGAATTATGGAGAACAGGGTTTAGATTTAGTAATTCAAGCTTTAAATGATGAGTCGCTAGAACTACAAAATGCGGCTTATTCTTTGTTAAAGCAAGGAACACAAATAAGAGGACAAAATGCTTTAATAGAGTCCGACATAGAAATTTTAAAACGAGGATCAACAGACTATACTCGATTACGTAGCTTATTAGTTGCTGGTAAGTGGGAAGAAGCAGATAAGGAAACAGATCGAGTCATTTTACAAGTAGCGAAACGAGAACAACAAGGTTGCTTGAATGTTGAAAGTATTGATAATTTTCCCTGTGAAGACCTCCGTAGCATTGACAAATTATGGGTAAAATATAGCAATGGGCGCTTTGGGTTTTCTGTTCAAAACCGCATTTATCAAAGCCTGAGAAAAAAAGACGACCAAAATATTTGGGAAGTGTTTGGTGACAAAGTAGGATGGAGGAGAGAAGAAAGGTGGTTATACTACACGGAATTTACTTTTGACGAAACAGCGCCAGAAGCCCACCTCCCCATGATAATCGGTATTTATTTGGGGAGTACATCGAACTGTGGAGAATGGTTGTCTATTCTAAAGATTGTTTCTTCTCTTGCGTCTAGATTTGAAAACTGTTACATCTAAAAATTACACAAAAATTATTTTGGAATCTATCCTATTTGCCGGATTTCAGCTTCCCACCAGGACATTTCCCTATGTGGTTTATGGCGCAATATCTGATTAGGCATGAAAAAATAAGGAGCACCGAAATGGTTTTAGGTATTCTGTCTCTTTTATTCCGTCCAGAATTATCAAATTAATTTTATTTCAGATGTATATCTTATTTGGTAGTTTTGGGTAGTATATATATAACTATGTATGTATTAAAAAAACTATGTATGTATTAAAAGTTTGCCAAAGCGCATACATTTGTCAGGACTTACGCACGGGTAACGGAAAACGAAGCACAGAGGACGCAGAGGACACAGAGGAATGAGGGTTTGAGAGGTTTTTTGCGTAAGTCCTAATTTGTATGTAAATGAATAATAATATCAACCCCCATCAACAACTAATCGAGCGAATAGACTTAATGCTTCGCGCCCGCTATCCACTGCTGTATATAGTCGGAGTCGAAGAAGAACCAATAGAACAAGTCCTGCAACAACTGACGCAACTATCCCAGACACCAAGACAACTATTATTGTGGGATATGGTCACCGGTTGGGATGACAACGGAACTGATAAAAATTCAGTCATGGGCGCATTAGGAAGAATAGCCAAAGCACCGGAAAATACCACCACAATATTTGTATTGCGAGACATACATTTTATCCTCAAAAACCCCGACAACGAAAAAAATGCTCCGGTAATTCGCGCCATTAAAAACCTGACACGACAACTCAAATGCACCCGCCAAACCCTCATCCTCACCAGTCATATATTAACCATACCCCCAGAACTGCAAGAAGAAATTACAGTAATTGATTTTCCCTTACCCAATATTGCAGAAATAGATTATTTAATTCATCAATTAATCGTCACCGAAAAACTCAACTTAAGTGGACTAGGAAAAGAACAATTAATCAAAGCCTGTCAAGGATTAAGTCGCGCCCGCATTCGGCGAGTATTAGCAGCAGCATTAGCCGCCAAAGGACAAGTAAACGAATCAGATATTGATGGAGTATTAGAAGAGAAAAAACAAGCAGTTCGCCAAACAGGAATATTAGAATTTTACACCGCCAACGAATCATTAAAAAATGTCGGCGGATTAGAAAATCTCAAACAGTGGGTGCGAATGCGTCAAGATGCGTTTACCGAAGAAGCGCGACGCTATGGAATACCCAACCCTAAAGGAGTTTTATTAGTAGGAATACAAGGAACAGGTAAATCATTATCAGCCAAAACCATCGCCCATGAATGGCGTTTACCATTATTACGTTTAGATGTCGGGAGACTATTTGGCGGAATAGTGGGAGAAAGCGAAAATCGCATTCGCCAAATGATTCAACTAGCAGAAGCTATTTCACCCTGTGTATTGTGGATGGATGAAATAGATAAAGCATTTGGGAATATTAATAGTGGAGTTGATGGTGATTCTGGTACATCTCGCCGGGTATTTGGTACACTAATTACATGGATGCAAGAAAAAACTAGTCCGGTGTTTATGGTAGCCACCGCTAATAATGTGCAAATCCTCCCAGCCGAGTTATTAAGAAAAGGGCGATTTGATGAAATATTCTTTTTAAATTTACCTACCGAAAAAGAACGCCATGATATTTTTAAAGTCCACCTGCAAAAAATCCGCCCTTCCCGACTGCGAGAATTTGAGTTACCCAAACTTGCAAAAAATACTGAAAACTTTAGCGGTGCAGAAATTCAGCAAGTAATTATTGATGGAATGCACCGGGCATTTGGCAGTTTAATAGATGGAAATCGGCGGGATTTTCAAACAGAAGATATATTAGAAGCCATCTCAGAAACAGTACCTTTAGCTGCTATTGCTAAAGAACAAATAGCCAGTTTAAAACGTTGGGCAGCAGAAGCAGGAGCAAGAACAGCTTCTATAGATACCCAATTAATAGAAGAGTTAAAAATATATTCTCAGCAAAAAGGTTTGGGACCTTTAGAGGTAGATTAAAACAACTCATAGTTTTTAATTAATTTTTTATTTTCAGGAGTGCAATTTTATGTCTCATTTTACAACAATCAAAGTGCAAATTAAAAACGGTGCTATATTGCATCAAATATTGCAGGAATTAGGTTATCAAGTTGAACAAAATACAAATGTCCGAGGTTATCAAGGGAAGACGACTCAAGCAGAGTATGTAATTCGTCAAGCAAATGGTTATGATTTAGGATTTCGTCAACAGGGTGAGAATTATGAAATAATCGCTGATTTTTGGGGGGCAAAAATTAATAAACAGGATTTTATTAATAGTATTACTCAAAAATACGCCCATCAAAACTTGATGGCAACAATACAAACTGAAGGTTTTAACGTCGAGGAAGAAGAAATATTAGAAGATGGTACAGTGCGGGTTGTCGTTGGTAGATGGGTTTAGAGTTCATATTGTCAACATTTTCAACAAAGTAAAACTATTATGGCTGAGTATCAAAAGATTGAATATCGCATTGGCAAAGATGGTAAAATCGTAGAAAAAGTTTTAAATGTCACAGGTTCTAGCTGTGTCAGCACAACCAAAGGAATAGAAAACTCTTTAGGAGAAATAGAGTCTCAAGAATTGTTACCAGAATATTATCAAGGTGATGAGTTAATTTCATCTTCTGAAACTCAATCTTTAGAGAGTTTCAATTAAAACCAGGACTTACGCAAGCAAAATTTGTCATTGCGACGGTCAAAAAGCAATCCCAAAGTTTTAGGCGATTACGTCGCTATCGCTTGAAGCGGAAAGATTATAATTTCCATTTGTCCCTAGTTTGCTATTTATTAAATCAGCTAGGGATATCGTCAACAGCAGCTTTGGGATATGTTGTAAAACGTCTTGGGGCGTTAATTTTGGTGGTAAATTTTGGTGGGGGAAGTCTCAATTTAAGTTTAGTTAGAAATGACTTTATTGTCCGCAATTCCTAATTTTGCAAATTTTTTTAATGCTCTGCTTCGCTACTCTGAGCAAGGTTAAAAGGAACAGATGCAAAGCTAACATGGGCGATTATTAATTCCACAAAAATAATATTGCCAAGAGTAATTTAATCACCAGTAGAGAATTTACGATGAATCAGCCCCCAAAACCAGGACAGTTTGATGCAGTGCTAGGTGGTACTGGTAATCATGCCCCGGAATTTGCCGCAGTGTTAGGGGGAATTGAAGCGTTACTGAGGGCTTATGGTAGTCCTGACCCAAAAATAAGGACAAAAGCCATATCCCAAGCGCTACGGTATGGGGATGAGGGGGTTAATTTACTTGTTCAAACTTTAAAGACAGATAAATCAAACAATGTGAAAAATTTGGCTTATGATCTCCTGTTGTCTAGGGATGATAAGTCTATTCAGGTGATTGAGGCTTTAAGAGCTTATGAATTATCTCCGTGGCAGTTGCAGTATACCATCTCCGCACATTCAAATTGGGTTAATTCAGTAGCATTCAGCCCGCATGGTCGCATCTTAGCTTCTGGCAGTAGGGATAACAGCATCAAACTCTGGGATGTGGCAACCCGCAGCAATATTGCCTCCCTCACCGGACAT
>REBL01000006.1 GCA_007692755.1 Nodularia sp. (in: cyanobacteria)
ATTCTCAAGGTCGCGTTATCGCTACCTGGGCTGACGTAATCAACCGCGCTAACTTGGGTATGGAAGTAATGCACGAGCGCAACGCTCACAACTTCCCCCTAGACTTGGCTGCTGCTGATGTTGCTCCTGTTGCTTTAACTGCACCTGCTATCAACGGTTAATCTCAAAGTTTAGCTGAATAAAAAGCGCCTCTCAGAAATGGGGGGCGTTTTTTGTTTTGAGTTGTCTCACGCAAAGGCGCAAAGGCGCAAAGGAAGAAGGAAGAAATACTTATTCACTGATGCAAGTGCTGTGATAGCCATACCAAAACTTCTTCGATGTCTGTGGCTTGCTCTCCTGGAGGTACAGGGGGACGGTTGACCATCACAACTTTTAGGTTTAGTTCTCGTGCGGCGATAATTTTGGCATAAGTGGCATTACCACCGCTATTTTTGCTGACGATGCTATCAATTTGATGGTGAATTAGGATTTCTCTTTCATTATGGAGCTTAAAAGGCCCGCGATCGCACAACAATATCCCTGGCGGTAATAAAACATTTGGCTCAGGCGGGTCAATCATCCGCATCAGAAACCAAATTTGATTCAGGTGAGCAAAAGCACCTATTTCCTGCCTGCCAATGCTCAAAAAAACGCGTTGTGCCTGATTTTCGAGAACGTTTGCAGCAGATTTTATATTATCAACTTCTATCCAGCGATCGCCATTCACTTCTTTCCAAGGTGGGCGGATTAACTTCAGGCGTGGTATTTTGACTTCCATTGCCGCATCAGCCGCATTCAAGGCAATCTGAGTAGCAAAGGGATGAGTAGCATCAATCAACAAATCAATCTTCATTTGATGCAGATACTTCGCTAGTCCAGTCACACCACCAAAACCCCCAATACGCAAATCGCCTAGCGGGACGGAAGGTTCACGAGTGCGACCGGCTAGAGATGAGATTGCCTCAATTCCCTGGATATTGGCAACTTTGGCAGCTAATTCTGCCGCCTCTCCGGTTCCACCCAGAATCAAAACTCGCATCATAATTATCTCTTCTGGGTTTTGTATTCAAGGAAACAATATCATTAAATAAAAGAACCACAGAGGCACAGAGAACACAGAGAAATCAAGAATAGAGAGGTTTGTAAATCCTTACGCCAACATTAAAGCCACTTCTTTGGCAAAATAAGTCAAAATCAAATCAGCACCCGCGCGTTTCATGCTGGTTAAAGTTTCCAAAATTATCTTTTTCTCATCAATCCAACCCATGCGTGCAGCAGCTTTAATCATGGAATATTCACCACTAACGTTATATGCTGCTACAGGCAGATGTGTGGCGTTGCGGACTTGATGAATGATATCGAGATAAGCCAGGGCAGGTTTAACCATGACAATATCTGCTCCCTCGGCAATATCTAATTCTACTTCTGTCAAAGCTTCTCTGGCATTAGCTGCATCCATTTGATAAGTCTTTTTATCACCAAATTTCGGTGCAGAATCTAAAGCATCGCGGAACGGACCATAATAAGCAGAAGCATACTTGGCTGAGTATGCCAAAATTCCCACATCAATGTAACCTTCGGCATCTAAAGCGCGACGAATTGCGCCAACTCTGCCATCCATCATGTCAGAAGGTGCGACAAAACTTGCCCCGGCTGCGGCTTGGGAAACTGCCATTTTTACCAACACTTCGACGGTGGGGTCATTTAAAATAGTACCTTTGTCATCGATTAAACCATCATGCCCATGATTCGTGAAGGGATCAAGGGCAACATCAGTCATGACAATAATTTCTGGAACTGCTTCTTTGATAGCTTTGACAGTTCGCTGCACCAGTCCATCGGGGTTAAAACTTTCAGTCCCAGTATCATCTTTTAGCTCTTCTGGAACTACAGGAAACAACGCGATCGCATTAATTCCCAAATCATAAACTTCCTTAATTTCTTTTAACAATAAATCTAGGGAATAGCGATAACAATCAGGCATAGAAGCAATCTCAACTTTTTGCCCTTCGCCCTCAGTCACAAACATGGGATAGATGAGGTCGTTAACACTGAGAGTTGTTTCCCTGACCATTCTTCGTAAAGATTCAGTCCGGCGCAGACGGCGAGGACGGTAACGAAGTACATCGTTTGTATCAGAAGAATTGATAGATGGCATAATCAAGCACTAGATCATATTTACGATGATTATAGTTCCAAAAAGCATAGACAAATATCTCATGCCATTTGTTGGCCGGGAAGAACCCCGACAGGGCGGACTACCACGCCCCCTATCCCTAGACTAAACGCTGTCGGGACTACTTTACGTAAAATATTCAAACTACCATTAACATTAGCGTGAATCAGTTGACCATTACCTGCTTTATAAAGCTTAGTTCTGATTCTTCGACCACTAAATTTAACTTCTTTTGTCAATAAATTTATGTTAATTCTCTGGCTTGAAGTTTGGTTTATCCCCATCTATTTAGCTGCTTTCACTGTTATAAATGATCATAGATGGTAATATTTGTCTATATATTGAGCAAAGATTTACAATACTCTTGCAGAAATCCATTCTGATTGTTACATTTCTTGGTAATACTGCATCTCAATCCACAGTCGCATTTCTGCTTCCGAGCCAAAACAAGCTGAACTTCCTGTGATGGGATTATAAGCTCGCCAATAAATATGACCATAGCGATCGCTCTTTTGCCAAACTTGCAACTCCGAACTGGCTGAGAGTGCAATAACTAACTTTTGCCAAAATATTTGTAGTTTTGACTCTAGCCGCAACCATACTTCAAGAATCTTCATAAAAATATTTTTTCCACACTTATAAGAAAACAGGCTGAAAACCCTTGAGGTGAAGTTTTGGAGCATGGTGGTCAGTGAGCTTGTCGAACTGCGGAAAAACTTAAACGTGCTTTAGA
>REBL01000078.1 GCA_007692755.1 Nodularia sp. (in: cyanobacteria)
ATTCCTTGCTCTCTAGAGAGCAAGGAATGTTTGTAAGGACTATTATAGTCATCTTGTACAGGGATAGGGATACTTGCGTTTATTCCCACTAGCACGAGTCATCTTGTATAGGCATAACAGCATCTCTGCATTATCGGTATCTTATACATATCACCTTGTATAGGCATAGCAGCATCTCTCCACCTCCTCACAGGTATCTTGTACAGGCATGACTTCATCTCTGCACTTCCTCATAGATATCTTGTATAGGTATAGCAGCATCTCTGCATTTTAAGCATAAACACCTTGTGCATGGATGCCAGTATTTCCCCACTCCCATCACACAAACATCTTGTATAGGCATAACGCCGCCAACAATTCCAAAATTCTCCCCAGTGAGTGCGATCGCGCGTCTGGTTAATTCCTCAATTCCCACATCCCTGCACAATTTCCATCGGCTTGTATAGGCATAGAAACATCTGAACACTCACACAGATAAAACTGGAAACTTCCCCAGGTGCGATTCCTACGGAGCGCTGAGTGCAAGGCACACGCTTCGCGAACGCTATCGCAACAATTCCAAATTCCTCAACTCCCCACTCCCCAGGTTATCGCCGCCGCCGCCAACATACTGAAGAATTGACCCGCAAATTCTCCCCCCTACCCACTATCATCTCAGTACAGTTCACCCCAAAAATCTAGTCACACACACCCGTTTTTTGCCCAAAATAGCCTGTGTGTGACTTGGCTTGGTTTGACCCTCAAAAATCGCTGCAATGCTTGTGCAGTAAGACTTTAGGTCTAGTTACACACAAACCCATTTCCTTATAATAATTAAGCTTGTGTGTGACTAGATTTTTCATATCCTTCTGGCTTTAATTTCTTAAGGTTGGAGAGGGTAGCTAAATGTGCTAATTGCTACAAGTTAATATTTTGGGAGGGGTGGCAATGGACAATGACCTATGACTAACGCCGCCGCCGCATAATCGCCAGCATTCCCCAAAATAACCCCACGGTATAAGAATAGCCATTCCCATAAAAATAACCCCATTGCTGAGGCTTGTGGCACTGATGCAACTTATTACATGAGTTGTGGCGATTGGGGGCGGTTGGGTGCGATGCCTTCGGCGAGCGGAGCTATCGCGCTAATTCAATTCCTGATACCGCCGCTATCAGATTGTTGAGAAATGTTGAGATACAAGCGGGTGCGATCTGCTTTGCAGCAGCGCTTCGCTATCGCGCAAACTCAATTAATCCACATCTACCCCACTGGGAACCAACACGGCTAAGTCGATGACCTCAGTTAGCTTCTTTCCTGGCTTGCGGTTGTCATAGGGGTTAAGTTCAAGCTTGGCGTTATGGTCATCTAATCTTTGCTGACATCCCGCTAAAATCGCCTTTACTGTAGCTGGCTTGCTACCTGTAAGGCTTTGTATAGCAGTTTGATTAACGTGCCATTTCTGGCTTTTTTCAGTGCAGTTATTATTATGATTTTCCAGGGCGGCGATGGGCAAAGCCCCGCCGTAGGCGATAGCGCGGAGCGCTGTGCCGGAGGCAATCGCGCGTCTGGTTAATTCCTCAATTCCCGCATCCCTGCACAATTCCCATCGGCTTGTATAGGCATAGAAACATCTCAACACCTACACAGATAATTTTGGAAACTTCCCCACTCCCCAGCGCTAAACCCCTATACTTTCAGCAATACTTTATTTATACATGGTTTTGTATATTTGCGTATATTTATAGGCGGGACAATGGATTGATTTTATCTAACAATTAAAAATCGATTGACCCTGTTTTTTGGCTTTCTGGGTAAGAGTTTGGGCGATTCACTTGGAAAAAATTTTTTTGGTCAAAAACTAGAATTGTATGAATTAGCAGTCAGTTGTTTTTAAAACAAACTAGCTACTGCAAAGCATTGGGGACTAAGAACCAATGACCAATGACCGCACAATCCCCAGTATTCCCCACAAATAGCCTTCAGGATAAACAATTGGCTTTTAGAGTTCTAGTCCCTGCCCCGGATGCTCACGCCTATGTTTCTTTTGCTGCTTTCTCCATGCACACAGCGTCTCATTCCAATCTTTGCCTTTGGGTTTAACTCTGGTGGCATGGTGTAACTGTTCCATGATCATTCGTGCAGTTTCATTGCCAAGATCATCATTGTCATAAGCTACTTCTACTGCTCGAACAGTTTGCAGAAATTCCACTGGTAGACTTTTGGGACTATCCACTGCCATGTACATTGTCCTGGTTTTGGGTATTCCTTGCTGAACTTCCATTTCCAGAGTGGCAAATGACAGTGCCTCAATAGGGGATTTACACAATACAACTTTTTCAATTTCGCCGTTTGGTTCTCCACCCAGTTTTAAATGAAACCACCCTTGAGTACGCTTGCTTCCTTTCACATATCCCTTAAAGCTGTTATCTTCCCCTGTTCCTTTCAAAAATGCACCTGTGGTTTCACCATCCAAATTCCGCATCAAGAACACAGCGTTTTGTTGCTCGTCAGCGTAAATTAAACCTTGCTCATGAACTGCTTGGATAAAACTGGGTAGTAATTCTCGTTTCTGGGTAAGGTAATTTTCGACTTTATGCCATTGACGCTCATCAGCTGATGGGGGTACAAATTGGGGTCTGGGTTCTAACTGTGCAAATTCAGTGGCGATTTTTCGATCTTGGGCGATGACTGCCTTTTCTACCCCAGCTTCACCAAAATTATCATGCAGCCACGCGATCGCCTGGGCATAATTACATTGATTAATGTGCATCACTAAGTCAATTGCACCACCGCCACCCTTCTGTTCACTGGGATGAATGTCATAGAATTTGGAGCCATCTATATTTATGATGTTACCCTGGCCTGTCCATTTCCCTGGCTGATTATTCATGATGTGACTCTGGCCTCTCCATTGCCCCGACTGGTTATGGTCACGGTCTAAGCCCAACTGCCAAGCTACATCCTCAAGGGGCAAGTCGTGTAGTTTTTCTGTCTGCTGCTGTAACTTTACAACTTCTACTTCCAGTTGTTGCCGGAGTTTTTCGCTGGCTAAGGCATTTTGAACGGCTCGTTGTTCATGTTCAATGGCGCGTTGACGATCCGCTAACTGATGGTCAAGTGTTTGTATAACTGGGTCAGCTTTGATCCGAGTATGGAATCGCTGTGCTGTTTCTCCCAATATGGGTTCTAATCGTTGCAGTTCTAAAGTCAAGGGTTTGCTGTTAACTGCTTGGTAATATTCTTTAATTTTGGTGTGGCTGGCTTTACTGCCTTTGACTCCTCGTTCAATACCCAATGGCGCTAGTGCAACAGCATAACTATCCTGCAATTTGGATAATTTGATTCTGCACTCTTTGGCTGACCCCCCAAACATTTCATTGTGGCTGAGTTGTTTGGTTTTATCGTTGACCGGAACGATATAAGCGTGAATGTGGGGGGTGGCTTCATCTAAGTGCAATTCTGCCCTGACGCATTTATGACTGTAATTGGAAATTAACCAATTCTTTGAGGTGTTAGCAAAGTCTAGCATCCGGTGATCATCCCACTCTCCTGCTAGTGATGGGTCATGAGGTCGAAAATATTCGGGGCTGGCACTCAAAAACATTTCACTACACAACACGGCATTTTTGCGGGGCTTGTGTTTTGTGCTGGTGGCTATTTTGGTTTTGACTATTTCCTCTAAAGGATGGTCGTTGTCCCCAATCAATCTGATATTTGTTTTTTCTGGGTCGGCATTGGTAGTTTCTTGAAGTCTGGCTGTATGGGCTTCACTACCCCCTACGTTGCCAAAAGATTTCAGCTTCCCTACTCGTAAAATTGCTAACCCTGCCATCTGTTTTCAGTTGTATATTTAGCCTGAATTTTATGCCCTTAAGGGTAATTATGGGTTGTCTCTGGGGGAGTGTCAATATCGGTATCAACTCCCCCATAATTTTTCATTCCGTACTTACTACGGAACTAGAAAATTTTAGCTCAGATTGATGCAGTCGTGGGGTAGCGCTTCCCCTGCCCTTAATTAATAAAAACTATCTCTCAAGATTATATCAAATTGGCTGAATTATTGTTCATTTACAGGCTCTCAAAGATAACTAATTTATCAATTTTTGCCCTGATTTCATCTTGTCAATAATTTTGAGCTAATGATAATAAATAAGCTGTTCTGAGATCAATTTTTACCGGAGAATACTATCAAAAATTCCAGGGCGACGGTTTGCTGTTCACTGGCTCATTTAACGTAATCATTAGGGTTTACGGCTGTTTTACTATCAATAAGTTTAGTTTAATGACAATAATCAGAGGTTTTCGGATTCACTCAACTTTCTTCCCAGAGTGATACAACTTTTTTGTAACTATTTGTAGTAATTACAATTACAAAATATTTTTTGAGCCGTTTTTTGAATTACTTTTGCAACATCAATGTATTACAGTATTCTCAATAATTTTGAACTTAATGACAGTGGTAATTTGAAAAATAATGCCTAAAAACCAGTCTGCATATATATTAAACAGCAATTTTCGCTCTTTTTTGATGTGCAAATTAGCAGACATTTTGCACTGAATTGTCTATTTTGGCAATTATTAAGCTGGCTAGAGACAACTGTAGGCAGGCTAAAAAGGTGTGCAAGTAAGTGTCATTAATGCAAAACAGCAGACATATTTCACCAGAATCACTGATTTAGATACAAAATGTCTGCTCAATGTAATTTAGTATTTAATTTAACAAAAACGGAACAGAAAAATATTAAAAGATTTTTCTGTACCACCCGCACCAGTTTGACCAATACCCGCACCAGTAACCGCACCAGTTGTCAGCCTGAAACAACGGTATATCAAGCTTTGACGCAGTACCCGCACCAAGCGCACCAGTTTTGAGGGGTTCTACTCACTTTTGTGAATATAGAAATTTATTTTTTTTAATTTTTTTCTTTGCCATTGTTTTTCATTTCCTATAAAAAGTGGTGCGGGTGGTGCGGGTGGTGCGGCTAAGAAGGCTGGAATCTAGCCATAGTCAGGGCTGTAGCACTAGGGCATTTTTTGTAGTGGTGCGGGTAGTGGTGCGGGGTAGTACAAAACTGGTGCGGGTACGTCATAAAAAATACCCCACAAATGATTGTGGGGTGTCTGTATGGGTGGCGATTCGCTAGAAAATAATATTTATAAACAGCACAATACAGCGCTGAAACTTTGGCTGTTTTTTACTGGTTTGTTCACAGCAAAAAACTAGCGCTTTTTAGCACTGCTTTTTTCTTGTTTCCCTGACTGGTCTTTCCTGGGGTCGGGGATTGTTCACCATGCACTGCCGTGTTCTCAACCGCCTTGATGGTTATTCGACCGTTCGAGGTTTTGCTTTCCCCTGTACCGTGGGCAATTACACGGTCAGTCTTTGGCTCACTTTACGCATTGAGTGTGCAACTACAATCTCAACTATTCTATCCCATATTTTTATATTTTTTTATGGTAAAAACCCAAGCGTTAGGTTATAAGTAAATAATCATGGCAACAATTGTCAAAGAAGAGGGTTTTGAAATTCGCATTTACCCAAACGATCATGAGCCATATAATGTTCATGTTTTTAAAGCTGGTGGTGAGGCTCGAATTAAAATAGGAAGTCAAGATGAAGACCCTGACTGGATATCTGTCACTAATATGAGCGATAAGGACGCAATAAAAGCTCTCAAATTAGTTGCAAAACATCAAGACCAACTCAATCAAAAATGGCAAGAGTATGATGAGCAAAGAAATTCAAGTCAACCAAGAATTATTGAACAAATTGGCAAAAGCCCGAAGCCACGCCGAAAGAAGCGAACCAAGGGCAATTAAGGCTTTTTATGAGCCAAACAATCAAATGGTTCATATTATTTTTAGTAATGATGCTATATTTATTTTTCCGGCTCATTTAGGGCAGGGATTAGCTGGGGCTTTAGATGAAGATTTAGCGCAAGTAGAGTTAACACCTTCTGGGGAAGGATTACACTGGGAAACTTTAGACGTGGATCTGAGTATTCCCGGTTTAATGAGTGGATTGTATGGGACTAAAGCCTGGATGCAATGGTTAGCTAAAAAAGGAGGTAGTTCTACTTCCACTGCTAAAGTTAGTGCATCTCGTCGCAATGGTCAAAAAGGTGGCCGTCCACGCACAAAAACTACTACTCCCTAGTCAACTTTTCCGCCCCGCCATCGCTCCTGGGGCTTATACCACATCCAAGCCATCGTGAACTAATGCGGCCAAGTCTATGACCTCAGTTAACTTCTGTCCTGGCTTGCGGTTGTCATAGGGGTTAAGTTCATGCTTGGCGTTATGGTCATCCAGTCGTTGCTGGCATCCCTTGAGAATTTCTTTAACTGTGGCTGGCTTGCTCCCTGTAAGGCTTTGTATAGCAGTTTGGTTTATATGCCATTTCTGGCTTTTCTCAGTGCAATTATTATTATGAGTTTCCAGTGCGGCGATCGCGCGTCTGGTTAATTCCTCAGCACGCTTGGGGTGAGTCTTGTAAACTCTGTTAGTTAGTAGGTCTTGAGTTGAAACTGTGGTCAAGTCGTCGTTAGACATTTTTGCCTTACCTACGACAATAGCCGAATAAACAGCACAAGATTTTTGCACAAACTCAGCCAATGATATTCCAGTGTGCGCGATCGCATCCTCTACCATTTTCTGAGTTTCGCTATCTAATTCTAGTTGGGAAATGTTCATAATTTTTGCTGTGGCAGTGGGTGCGGGTGCGGGTGTGGGTGCGGGTGTGGGTGCGGGTGTGGGTGTAACTGCCGAGGCTTGCTGTTCTTTCCACTGTTGCCGGGCATCGTCGCCAACTGCGTCATATTCATCAGTGGTTAAGGTGAAAAACTGAAAAAATAAATGCTCGTACCTGGGAACATTGCCTTTACCCGAATTGGTGAAATATTGCCCTTTATGCTCTTGTTTTTTAGTTGCTGGGAACACAGCCCTTATAACCTTACGAACATCAGCCATAGGCTTTTTACGGCTGTCTATGTTCGGGTAAGCTTCTCTAATGCTTTCCACAGTGCTTTGAGCCAATTCCTTGATAGTCGCTTCATCCGTTACGCCTTGAAGCAATTTGGCTAATTCTTCCCCTGCTGACTGCCATCTACTCATATAATTTACTCATTAAGTATGTTTGTTATCCCTATACTAAACACCTTGCAGTCAAATTGTCAAGATATCTAGTATAGGGATTTGTTTATATCTGGGTAATTGACTTTGGCTTAATTTCATAGCGTTTATAACTGTCAATTGTCTTTTCGTCATTGTCGATTAAAACTGTCTTGGCATAGTCCAAAAAATCAAAGCCATCCCTACCAGCATTTACCACGCAAGCCCTAAAGTAAGCTGCTCTAAATTTGTGGTATGTCCTCTCATTTTCTGGGAAAATATCAAACTGTTTACAGTGTTGGTTAAGTGTTTTCGAGAACCGTCTGTTTACCCGTTCGGGGTCTTCATTGCTATCAAAGCGTTTACCTTTGTCGCCTAACCACTGCAAGCCATAGCAGACTAAATCAGCATTAACCAAAGTGGGGATATCAAAAGCCACATCTCTGATAAACACAGCTTTATCAGCTATTTTCAGCTTTCTATCCTTGCCTTTGAGATGCCCTTTAAACCTGACAGTATAATCATCGACACGCTCAAAACTAGCTGATAAATGCACTTCTGCCATTCTCCTACCAGTTACCAGCGCGATGGAACATGAGACATCAAGCCAGTTGGCATCATTGCCATTTTTTATATCTGTAAGTGTATTGTGAGCAAATTTAAGTGAGTTAGTTAAATCAATTTCTATCCGGTTTTCTGGCTCACGCCTAACATCAACACGCTGACGATAATCAGTATTCTGCTTTTCCTTATAACTGGCAAATTGATATGAAAGGGCATTCCCAAAATGAGTGATGATTGTGCAAACAGGGTGATATAGTGCGGAGTCCTTAAGGTCAGTTTTAGCAGCGAGTTTTAAACTTTTCTTGAGTGCGGTAATCTGCCTTAATGCAGTGCTATAAATTTTTAATTCCTCTGGTTTATCATCCGGGTAAGTAATCTTTAAATTCTTGGCTTCTACTGCGGCCAGTTTTTCCCATCCTGCCAAGTCGCCTGTACCTTTCTTGCGTTGATTCAGTTTGTAAGGTGCGATCGCTTCAAACTTTGGCAGTAAATAAGCCACTCTCTCATCTACATAAGTATTGGCTAATTCTTCGGAGTCCTTAAGCTGTCTACTCATTAGCGTATTCCTTGCTTTGCTCAACTTCCTCAAGTCTAGAGTAAACAAGGAATATACACAATACCTTATACATAGATAAATTAACAGGTAAACTCAATCTATCATCAGTTATCCCTATACAACATACCTTTACATCTATAAATAAGTTGTTTATTTTATAGATGTAAGCGAAAGGGAACCGCGCCAACGATTCCCTTTCAATCAAAACTATAACTTTTTTCAACTATGACCACTTTAACAGCTTCTACCCCAGCTACAACCACCAAGACACGCAACGATTACGCAGACGGACACTTTGATGCAGCCACCCACGCAAGCCCTAAACAAACCAGTGGGGAATACTACAAGGGCTACTTGGATTACACCAGAGAAACTGGCAAAGCCCCATTTTAGAATGGTTGGGTAAATTGCAATAATTTTTTTGAGATCCAGGCTAGGCATAATCCCTAGTCTGTTTTTTATTGCCGATATTCCCATAGACTTTTAGGAGAATTGTATGAATCATCAGCCAGTTCTGAGATTTTCTCTGACCCGTGTCCGTTGAGAGTAGCCTGACCACGCCAGTGAATTTACCAAATCAAATCAGATTATTATCTTGTGAGACTTCCCAAAAGTAAAAGCTGAAAATTAAATTGAGAATTTTTCAGCCACCAAAAATTTCTATTTGGATTTGCAACAGCCAAATAAAAATCAAATAAAAACCAAAAGAAAATAATCGGCTTCCAAAACTCAACTATTTGCATAGAGTAACAGTAGATTATCAGTACAAAAATAGCATTTTAGAATACATTGACTCAGCAGCTAGATGTAATGATGCTTTATGCCCAGAAAATCACCTACTAGCTAGCTGTCGTACCATATAAGCAGCACTCCTGTATGATTCTACGATTCTTGATAATTACCTAACAGCTAGTTATAAAGCCATAATTTACCTAAAATATGATTTACTAGCTAGCTGTAAAGCTGTATTCTCAACAAACTAGAAATTATTGAGAATCTAGTAATACATTTATGTTGCAAATGTAATTCAAAAAACTGTTCAAAAATTATTCTGTAGTCGTTCATAATACTTTTAATTACAAAAGACTTGTGTCAACCTTTGAAAAAAGTTGAGTGAATCCGAAGCAGCCTGATGATTATCATTAAGATAGCCTTATTGATATCAAAATAGTCCCAAACCCTTGTAATTACGTTATTCTAGCCAATCCTCATGCAATAGTCACAGAGGTATTTTTGATAGTAATTTGAGGTAAAGATTGACCCCGAAATAGCTTTTTTCTGGTGATTTACTGCTAATAATAAACCAGGACATCACCTGATGACTTCAATAACCCTAAAACCCAGCAAATTAACCGTTAAATAGCCTTTTCGTTATACTTATAAGGGATGGGTTTCTATCCAATGCTGACACAGGCAGGACTACCTCCATCCCATGAGTGTCAGGTGCAAGTTTTTCATTCCGTACTCACTACAGTTCTGTGATTTTATGGCTCAAAATGGTATCCCGTCATCATTTGGATTGTCTTCTTCGATTGGTTGATACTTAAGCCAAATTTCTCTATCAAAGTTGGGATTATCCACAGACCTTGCAAAGCCTAAATTTTCTAATTCCTCCTGTGCAAGGTAACTTAAATCATGATGCCAATTTTCGATGCTGAAATTATTTGGTTGATGGTAGTAGTGTCTGAGTATTATGGGGTGAGTTCCGTTAACCGTCAAACATTTTCTTTCATGGTTGTAGTTGTAGGGAAGCGTTACAGTTGTGTTGGCGATCGCGTCGCACTTGTCAAAATTCTCGCACCCCCTGAGCCGTGGCTTTTTCACACAAGCATCGATTAACCCCATAGGGCAGTTACTCATTATTTTCTGACCTCCTGGTTTACCGTCGCAGCTTGACTCATGATCATGCTTCCAATTGTCCCCACTCCTATCAATGCCACCAAGCAAGCTGCAATTAATCCGGCGGTTGAAATTCTGGGAGCATCGACACGGACAGAATAACGAGAAAATGCCCAGTGAACTAGCGCTAAATCAACAGGGTTTAAATCAAACCACTCACGGCTTTTTACTAAATCCTTCACCTGAGAATTTTTGAATTGTTGGTGTAACTGCCCTTCAATTTCTGCCATGTCTTCTACATAAATTGTGGTCAGAATTTTGATATTGCATGGCGGTTGATTACTGTGAAAGTTCTGTAACCGTAACTGGGGATTGCGGGATAATCCAATTTTGCAACGTCTCAAATAACATCCAGGTAAAATGCCGTGATATCCCTCGGCTTCCATTAAATAAATATATCCGGGTTCATGGTCATTTCTAGCTTGGTAGTTGCCACTAGTAAAGTATTTATTTTCCATTGCCTACACCAAAAAATTCTTATTGCAGTCTCGGCACTGTAAGCGCTGTTTACCTTGTGCTTTTCCGTTTTTCTTATGGCTTGCACTTCCGCAATGTGGGCAGGTAATTTGACCCTCTACAGTTTGACCCCTACGCAGTAACTCAATATTGTTTAACTGGCCCTGGTAGGCTTCTAAATCGATGTCTACTGAATCAAAGTAAGGCAGTTGGTAAAAAACTGGTGAACGGTCTTGGCAAACCATAGCGATTCTAAATTCTCTGGCAGTGTCCGCAATGCTTTCGTTCTGTTCCTCCAGTTCTAGTTCTAGCTGTTCAAGGTTAGCGATCGCTCTTTCAACTGCTGACTTACTGTAGAAGCGATCGCCATACTGGGTTAAGAATGTTCTGATACTACTGGAGTCAATGTAAATATCAGTAAACATCTTCATATCATCAATTTTCAGGGCTTTGGTGTTGCTGACCATCGCACTTTGACCGAGAACAATGATGCCTATGTTGGTGTGTCCGCCGTCTTTGAGTGCTGTTTTAAATACCTTTGCGCCGTCTGGGTAGTCGCTCACAGCGTTATCAAACTCATCCATGATCCACAGATAGCCCACATTATCCTTATATTCGGAATTAAGGGGTAATTTCCGAAAATCATACTCACTGGCTAACCCACTAAATCCGGCTTTCGCTGTATCCCACTGCAAACAAAAATCTAAATCACTGCTATTTTTAACACTGATGCCAGCCAAGGGATTACAAAAAGCTAATTCCAAATAATCTAACTTTTTACCCGTGGGCATATTCCCAGATAAAAAACCACGTTTTACAAGGTGAGACATTAGCACTAAAGCCGTGGGAGTTTTACCCGCTCCAGGTTCGCCAATTATGCGAAGTCTTACGGGTTGGCTCAAAATGTAGTCGATAAAGTTTTGCTGGCTACGGTATAAACTGCCCTTTTCGGCTTTTCGTTGTGGGCGATCGCGCCGGAACTTCACCACCAACACATCGGCATAGGGCAATTTTTTAACATCAGTTACGGCATAAATTCCCAGATTTTGGGCGATGGACTTGGAGGAATCTTTGATTAAATTAACCAGTGCATCTGGGTTAATCGCCTTTGAGTAGGAATAGCCAGCCGTCACAATTCCCCCGTCCTCTTCCGCACCAGTGACTTTTAGGGGGATTTGTTTTTGGGAATATAACCAGAGTGCGATCGCGTTACTAATTCTCCCAGCTTCATTAAACCCAAAGTCTTTGTACTCCGGCTCTAACAAGTCGCCGGCTAACGCTTGCTGCAATTGCCCCACTCGCTCGTTTAACAGTTCGATTTGTTCAAGGTAGTTTGAGCGCTCGGCTTCTACTGCATTCCCAATCTGATCCAAATTTTGGTTGTATCCGTTAGCAAGGCTTTTGATAATTTCCTTTTTGGAGTTGTGACCGTGTGCTACTTTCTCACTCCATGACTGAAGCCGGCGGAACAGTTCCATGCTTTGAGATGTTATCGCGTCATGCTCGTTATAAATTTTTTCTAGTTCTGTCTGCTTGGCAAGTTTTAATCTGTGGGTAACTTCAGTTTCTAATTTGGCGTTAAAATTCTCCTCCCAAGCGATCGCTAACTCCTGATAATAGGTAATTTTTCCCGCGTCGCCTTCTCGGTCTAACTCCAACTGTTTCACTGTTTGGTTAACTTGGGTGAGTTTTGCTTGCAGTCGTTCGCACTCACCTACACACTGTAATTTACCCAAGCCGAGTGAATTAACAGTGTTTCTAGCGAATGCCAGTTCTGATTTTAATTCCTCCAATTGTGCTGTAACTTTACCTAATCTGCCCTTACAATCATCAAAATCCCTAATTACCTTGTGGAGTGTAACACCAGCTTTGCGGTTAGTCTCTAAAGCTGCATTGACTTTACCTTGTGCTTTAGAATCAACTGCTAAGTAGGTTACAAAGGCTGTAGGAACTGCTGCGGCTGCTGCTAATGCAATATTTGATTTGGGTCCCGCAGATGATAATAAAAAGCCAGTACATAGACTGGCAACAGACAAACTAATTGATGTGGATAGTTTCATTATTTTACTTCTAAGTATTCACATAACTGTGCCTTGAAACTGTTTAGATTGCCTTGACTCTCAAGCGTTTTGAGGCGCAATTCCTCTGATTTAATCTCAGCTTGTTTCAGCTTTTCGCCTAAGTCTTGCTTGGTTAGAACTGCTACGTTACCGTTAACAATAGTTGCATTCTGATTGACATCTAAGCCGATGCCCTTCTGTGAGGTTGTTTCTTTTTGGCTAAGATAATCAAGTACATTACCGCGCACTTTCTCGGCTTCTGTAGCCGCTTGAACCCCAGCGCCAAAGGCTTTTGAATGCTTGCCAATAGTTACAAACTTTTCACGGGTCAAGTCAAGAGATGCACCCGTTAACTTAATGGCGCGTGTTGCTCCCTCGTAAATCTTCATCCCTTTATCAAACTGGCTTTGAGTAGCTTGGGGGATACTTTCGGGAGGATTTAAAGGGTCATCAATTTTGTACAGTTCTGGGTTGAATTTGGGCATCATGCCGGGAACTGTTTCGGGCGTAATCGTTAGCAGTCCTGGTAATTTAGCATCCTGTAAATTTGTAGTGGTAGAGGTAGCCAGTGGGGTAGTAGTAGTTGCCTTTGAACCGTTGGCGATTTTCTCGGCTACTTCTTTAGATGCGGCTTTTTGGGCGTTAGTCAGTTTAGCCATTATTTAAGAATCTCCTAACATTTTTTAGGGACTGGTATTGTATTTCTAATTGCCTGAATTGCTGATCGATTGCGTTAAATTCTTGCTCTAGCAGTTCGTCAAGGTCATAGCGTTCTAGAGTCTTGTCGAGTTCTTGTTTATCGGTCTTAAGGTCTTCTATCTGACTTAGGATTTCATCTGGCATAGTGGTAAAATCCGAAGAAATAAAAATAGATGTGAACCGAGGCAATTCCTAATACTGGAATTGCCTTGATTTTTAGCGTGACTGGGCTTCATCGCCTAGTTCCCATTCCAGATATTCCAGGGCGGTTACAGCATCCCCAAGGGTTAAATCTGGACTATATTCGACTTGACTAAATGCTTGAGTATCTCGGATAACTTCGATGGCAATTTTTGCATCACTTACCAGACTTTGTAGAAGTTGCTTTTGCTTTTGGCTTAATTTAGGCATTGCTGGCATCCAAAACTAAACAGAGTGAATCAATAGCACGAGTAACGGTTAAGCTGTTTTGGCGAGATTTGAGGGCTTTGAGTGCCGATATAGCTAACTCAATTTGCTGCTGTTGGGTAGGGGTAGGGGCGATGATTGCGGTTGCCATATCAAAATAGGGATAGTTGTTTGCTTTGGTTGGAAGCTTGCGCTAGTTCATCGGCGATTAATGCTTTAGTGGCATCCCAGAACATTTCCGGCTCACCTACAAACTCGGCATTGATGGTCAGTACGCCGGAATAATGAAGGACGGCTATCAGGTTGTATTCTGTACTGAGTGCAATGCTCCAACCATCGGCTATATGTTCGCTGTAATTGATATCGTCCGGCGTTAGTCCCGCACCGAAGCGAAAACCAATGTCCTGTAGGCGTTGGGTGATATTAGGCATAGTTGGCAAACTCCCCACCCAAAACGGTATTGATTGTGAAAGCGATCGCGTTATTGAATTGGTCGAGAAGTTTAAACATAACCACGTCCTGAAAATAGTTTGAATGTGTGTTCTAGGGTGAAATTAAGGGCATCGAGAGGTAAGAATAAGAGATTACGCTTGACCCTTACCGGACTAGAGACTTCCCCAGTTGTTCAATGATGTTGTTGATTTCATCGCCTAAGTCTGTATCGTCCTGGGTAACTTCTGGCTTATCTTGTGCCAGTGCGGTCACATCTCGGATACTTCCCATGATTTGATGTTGGCGATCGCTATGTCTTTCCTGAATTTGTTGGGCAAGTT
This sequence comes from Nodularia sp. (in: cyanobacteria), assembly GCA_007692755.1. GTDB lineage: Bacteria > Cyanobacteriota > Cyanobacteriia > Cyanobacteriales > Nostocaceae > Nodularia. The sequence goes on from REBL01000078.1 coordinate 14,504, forward strand.
CAGCATCACGGGCGCTGAGGTTGTTGAGGATAACGGCGTTCTTTACTCGGCTTAATCCGTCAACTGCTTCTATCTCCTCAGTGGCTTGACGCGCCAGCATTTCAACTAATGAGGCTTGGTAAGCATCGGAAGGTTGGAATGGCTTATCTAGCTTGTCTTGGCTTGGTTGCTCGGCTAATTGCCCTATAGGGTCATTTGTGGTTGGTTCTGTGGCTGGCTGTGAGTCTTGCTGTGTCGGCTTTTGGCTGTTATCAGCTTGTGTCGGCTCTTGTAGCTCTTTTGTGGCGGTTGCTGGTAGTTGTGGCTGCTGTAAATGCTTGGAAACTGCCTCTAAATCTAAGCTAGATAAGGTTTTGGTGGTATCGAAGTCGTCAGGGCGTATATGAGATAAAGCCAGTCTGAGAGCTTGTTCTGTGGTTCCCAGTTGGCTAGCCGCGTCTTTGATAGTTGTTTCTGTTGCTGGGGCTGTTGCTGTGGCTTTTTTACGTGCTGGCATGGCTTCAGGCTCCTATTTTGGCTAGTTGTTTTTGGGCTTTGGTGTAGCTGTACTTGCTAAAGTCGTTGGGATTTTGGAGGATATAACCCCTCACTCTCTCGGAACGGCGTAACTGTGCCATTAACCGACCTACACGGCTCAAAACCCAGGCTTGATAAGGGCTGAGGGGTGATTCTCTGTCCCTACTCCCATCTGCTTTCTTGGGGTAGGCATCCCTAAAGCTGGTAATTCTCCAAAAAGCTATATTTTCCCAAGTGACTAAAGTAGATCGTGCGACTCCTAATAATTCAGCCAAGTGGGATTTAGTAGCAGGAAAATCTAAAAATAAATCGTAATCTGTGGAATGCTTGCAGCGTCTCGGTTTCATGGGTCATACAGTAATCAATTTAAATCGGTATATGGTCATATAGCAATCAATAGCAGTATGGGTTATTGTGTCGCGTCAATTCTTCAAAAGCCTTTCGCCGCAAAGAATTACAGGCTAGTTTTGGGGGATATCGGGACTCAATCAGTATTTGGTTGCTGTTTGATTAGCTATGCTGTTATGATAGCGACAGGTGTCGCCACCTGTCAACATATTTATAAAACCAAAGACAGTTTAGGCAAAAGGAGCGAAAATAATAGTTACCTGATGACACCTATATATTTATGCCTTCTACTAAGCCTAGAATTACCATCCGAGTATCACAGGAGGAAATGAAAGAATTACAAAGTGCGGCTGATGAAGAATACCGCACTGTACCAGCACTAGTTTTAACTTTGGTAAAAAAATTTTTAGATGATAGACGTAAATAAAATTAAATATTGCACCCAATCAGGAGTAAACCAATGACAGACGCACAGCGCCTTAATCATTTTGAAGACGAATTAGACACAGTTAAGCAACTGCTAGTTGCTACAGCCAGATATGCGGAGTCGTCAGATCACAAAATTAATCGATTGATTGATAGGCAGGATGTGACCCAAAAACAGCTTGACGGTTTATCTGTAACCGTTCAGGTTATGGGCGAAAAAATTGAGCGATTTGTAGAAAATGCCAGCGATTTTATAGATACCACCAGGGCTAGGAACACCATTTTAGATGATGTAGTTCTGGAATTAAGAGATAGCCAAATTTCTACTAATGCTGCGATAGAAAGATTAGAGAGAATTTTAGAGCAATTACTTAGACAGTAAACTACCTACCACCAATAGAAACTAGAGACTGGTCTGTAGCTGCATCTGAAGAATATTGCCAGCGAATAGCCAAAAACACGGGTAGGCGACTGTTAGAAATAATTGATACAGAGGATGAACCCTTACCAATAGTTTGTATTTTTGAGGATTACGCAGATGACTGAAACAGCAACTCTAATACCCCTAATTACATTTATTCCCATTTTCACAGCGATTAGCGATTGCCTTCGGCACTGCGCTCCGCGCAATCGCAATTGGTTACGGTTCAAAGAACTGGAACTAGAGTTTGCCGATAATTACGGCGTAGAAACTTGGGCAGATGTTTTTAATTTTCGGGTGATGCCAGCGTTAGAACCCGAAGCTAAGAGATGGCTGCTAATTCAAAAATCCAGCTCAGGCATAAAATCTGTCAAAATTTTGGAGTAAAACTCCCTCCATGACAGTGAAAAATGCCGTGTCAAGCATTACTATCAATATAGGTATTATTAATATGGATATCTGGTCACTCGAATGTTGTCGATGAAAGACCCACCTCCCGATTTTCAACTGCCGCCGCACAATGAAGCGGCGTTAGAGATGCTTAGGGAGGCGAAAAATGCTGACTCAGCTCTGGTGTTGGCGGTGGGTGGCTCTGCATTGGCTACAGGCGCAATGATTCCGGCGGGCTTGCTGCTTTTTGGGTGTGCTTACAAACCCTTAGTACGCATTGAAAAGATTGCACGACTGGAAAAATTGACAGCCCTACTTCTGGAAGAGTTCAAAAGCGAAGGCATAGAAGTCTTTCCGGTGCTGAAGCCCACAGACAAGAATCCCATTGACTTGTTTATCAGGTTTCCACGAAAAACACACTTGTTTATCTCCATTCGTTCGCGGGGAGATAGTCAGGTGGTATACAACGAAAAAAGGGAAATTTTACAGGTAAAAAAGAAAAATAAACAGGGTTTAACAACGTGGAAACCCTGTCCACTGGTTGAGTTATCAGACTACGAAAGATGGCTCAACAAAAACCGCGAGTTGTTTTGGATGACCTCGAAAGAGGCGATCAAAACACCCGCAGCCAAAGTTCTGGTTTTATGGCCTCCTACCCAGGCTGACCCAAATCATAATGATCATCTTTATACTGAGATGGGAAGTATGAGGATTTTGGCGCTCAGGAGAAAAGGCACTGCCTTTGTCATTCAGTCGGAAGAAATAACCGAGTTTATCAGGGCTTGGTTAGCCAGATACCAATAGGAGAAATGGCGAAAACCCCTTGGTTCTCGATGAGACACAGGAGTTTTCAAAGTCGATCCAATTGCTGGAATTGGAGAATTGGAGCTGGGATTGGGTTTTGACAGGCCTAATTAATATCCCTAACAGCAATCTTATCTTAGATTTTGAGCTGTAAAGCTATTGTAACAAAACCATGTCACAGTGGCGAACTCAGACAAAAAAAGCGATTCAGAAATTTTCACCTTTGAGATTGACGAACGTTTGTACTAAAAGATGACTGCCACAGGACAGCTCCAATTCCTCCCCAATACACACTAAGGAGGATTGGTCAAATGTCAGAACAAGTATTTCAAGTCTCAACCACCAACAACCAGCCAGTAGAAGGTGACCAAGCCCCGTTGGGGCGGGGTGTAGGGTTTGGGGTGTGGGGTGTAGGGGAAGAAATAGCCCCAACAACCAGTGGCTCACAAGCCTCGTCTTCTCAAGACGATTGTATTGGTGGGGGTTCCAAGCCTCGACCAATACCTTCTTCCCTACACCCTACCCCCTACCCCCTACACCCTATTTGTGACAAACAAGATCAATCATCTACCCCATTCAGTGCTAGACCTGCACAACCGCAGCTGCATCATCCGTTGAATTCCGAACTGACTCCATTCGATATTCGCAACCACATTGATTCCCTGACTCCAGCAAAGGAAAAAAATAAATATATCTGTCCAGTTTGCGAGGGGCATAACCTCAGCATCCACCCTCAGACTGGCAAGTACCAATGTTTCAATGGGTGCGAGTGTAAGGATATCCGGGAAGCAATTCGACCTTGGGCGGAAGTGGTCAGCAGTAATGCCAACAACCAAACGAGGTTTATCGCTCCCATTCGGGCGAAAACAGTCGAGCCAATTGCGGCACCACTCCCTACTAAACTCCATAATAAACTTCCTAGTCAGCCGTTAGCGATCGCTCGACTGAGTAAAGTTGCTTCCGATATCCCACTCCCTAGTCAGCCGCTAGCGATCGCTCGACTGAGTAAAGTTCCTTTAGATATCCCACAACCCACCAAACCGCACCACATACCCAAGTCTGTCACATCTCAGTTTGAGAAAAAGCAAGCCACAGCAGCAGAATTAACCCAAATTTCCGCGATCGTCTACGACTATGGTGATGGGAAACAGACCACCAGGTGGCAATGCCCTTGTGAAGCTGAATCAAAAGGGGCGATCAAAACCTTTACAACTTTACGCCATATCGACGGCAAACCCCACTACAACAAAGGTGATTATCCTTGGAAAGCTTACCGTCAAGATGAAGCCATTACAGCCATGATGGCAACGATTCTTGAGGGTATGGAAGTGGAGCAGGAAGTTATACCGGTGATTTTATGGCAAGAAGGCGAGAAGTGTGTAGAAGCTGCTAGGGGTGAAAGATTAGCGAGTATTAGCGTCATGGGCAACGGTGCGGAAGCAGATCAAGTTTTTGCCATGAACCAATTAAAATCAAGGATGGGTGATGAAGAATTTATCATTGCTTATCTTGCCGATAATGATAGCACTGGCCAGAAAAAAGCCCATAAGCTGGCTAAATTAGCGGCTAAAGCTGGTGTGCATTTTGTCGCCATAGACTTAAAATCAATTCATCCCAATTTATGTGATAAAGGGGATATAGTTGATCTTCTCAAATCTGGCATGGACGGAGACAAATTAGCAAGCGAAATACTCAAGCAAATAGCAGCTATCAGGCAAAAACAATCCGAACCATCAGATGATCTGGATATACCCGACTCAGGCGATCCACATAGTACATTCTTGCAGCAAGGGTTCAAATTTTTATACGGTGACAAGCCTTGGGTATCGGCTGAGAATAAGCTTTATTTCTGGGATGGGACACATTATAAAAATTCTCCTGATTCAGTGGAGCGGCCACGAATTGCGAGTTACTGCAACAGCTATTGCACCACAGATGATAAAGGTAATCTAGTATTCCCTTATGCCAAGCCCAGCAAGGTTAAAGAGTTGTTAGAGTGGGCAAAGTTCCGCGTTGAAATTGACCCCACATTACTTAACCCTCCTGGGGTCAACTGTATCAATGGGGTGGTTTGTATTAAGTGGATTATGAGAAACCCTATGCCAACATTAGAGCAACATAATCCAACCAAGCATTATTTCACCTATGAGCCATTAATTAAGTATGACCCTAACGCTGATCCTACAGAGTGCGATCGCCTTCTAGCTTGTTTGGATGAACAGCAGCAACAAATCCTACTCAGGAATTTGGGCGCTAGTCTTGATTTGGAAGAGGTGCGGAAGATTAGAGGAAGAGAGATTAAATTGCTTTTGGCTTGCGGTCTAGGTTCTAACGGTAAGGATGCCTTGAGGCAAGTGGTGTCTATCATTTACGGCAATCAAGCAATTACCAGTTGTAGTTTAGCTGATTTCTCAAACTATGACGATGGCAGAAAATTTTCCTTAGCTCCACTGATGAATAGCCGAGTTAATTGGGCATCAGAGAACCCACAAACAGCAAGACTTGATCGGATTCAATCGTTAAAGTTGTTTGCCACTGGCAACGTTTTACACTCCGAGCGCAAAGGTAAAGACCATTTAGAATTTATCCCCAAAGCTGTGGGACTGTTTAATTTAAATGAAACACCAAGTCTACATGGAACCATCCAAGCGATCCAAGATAGAATCGCCCCTCTGAAGTTTCTCAAAACATTTAAATCCAATCCAGATCCAGACAACCCGAACGAACTGCAAGCCGATCCACGGTTTGCCTATGATATCGATTTTGTGCGGGAAAAAGTAGCGCCAGCATTTTTAAATAAGATGCTGGCAGGGTTAACAGCGCTGGTATCTGAGGGAATTGATTATAGCTGCACTGCTGAGGTATTTTCCTCAATGCAGAAAGAGAATAATCATCTATTCCAGTTTGCTGAGGATTGTAGCTTGGGCTATCGCAATGATGGGGAGATGTCAGCTAAAGTGCTGTGGTCTACGCTAGAGCAATGGTACAAGGACTCAGGGACATTGGTAGAAGAGGATGGCGGCCGCAAAGTTTGGATTGATCAGGTTCGCCCCTCGGATAAAAATGTCAAGGGTATAAACCAAGTTATCCCCCGCATCTTGCAATTATTTCCGAAGGCAAGCAAAGCCACTCGCTATGATGAAACGTCAAAACGGTCGATTCCTATCATCAAGGGCATAGGGTTTATTAAGTCAGAATGGGATGGTCAACCAGCAGCAGTTCATCAACCAGCAGCAGTTCATCAACCAGTGGCAGTTCATCAACCAGCAGCAGTTCATCAACCAGTGACAGTTCATCAACCAGTGGAAGTTCATCAACCAGTGGAAGTGGAAAGCGCGACTGTATTACTCAAAACCGCTACTTCATGGGCTGAAATTAGCGGCCGAATACTTCAAAGCTTGATGGATCAGGCTTGGCAATGCCTTAGCCAAGATGAAAAAGCTAGGCTACATCAGATGTATGCTGATTTTCAGCAACCCGCAGCAGTTGAGCAACCCGCAGTAACCAATAGCGAAGAGGCTATAAAAATTGTTGATGCTGCGATCGCTCAAGCCGATCCCAATTTTACAACGGCAGACTTAAACTTCCAAACCCCTGTAGGCAGGTGGAAAAAGCGATTATGTACAGCGATGTCCATCAGTTCTGAAGTGGCAAGAATTATCCTTACTAGTGAAGAACTACAGCGAATACTGCCAAATGTTCTAGCTGTTATGCCTAACGACATTTCAAATCAATATCGCCAGCTACTTGAGTCCAAATAATTTGTGGTATTTAAGCCTCGTTGACACTCCCCGCTATAAATCGACGGGGATTCTTGGTTCAACGAAACCACTTAACCTAGAGTAATTGCGTCGTCTAAACCAGAGGTGGGATTCTCACCTTGCGTTAATTCGGGTATGCCCTACCCTATTTGCATGAGTGAGTGCAAGTCCTGTTTAGTTTGAAACAATTTGTTTCAAACTCCTGATTCCTCAGATCCCTGACTGTCTAATTAGTATATTTGTGCTTATCCCTTAACGATTATGGTGGGGTTTAAGCTGGTAAATCCGTTACTGAAAAAGTTGATGGTGCGATTGCGCGGAGCGCAGTGCCGGAGGCAATCGCAGTATGATTAGTAATAGGTATAACCTAAATCCCTATTAAGTTTGCTGTTTGAAATATCTGTTATGTCAGGTAAAAATTTTCAGGTGATCCGCCTCTGGTGCTTATGAAGAATTTCATAAAGGCAGTTACACGCAGCAGTAAGGCAATGTAAGATAACGGGGAATCGGGTATTTACTCACATCTTGCCTTGTCCTGCGCCCAGTAATACAATAGTACTATTATATTGCAGTAAATTAACAAAATGAAAGGAGAGTTGCTCAAACGGCTATTTAGAGCGATCGCCAGTGAAGATCAAACTGCGATCCAAAGTATGCTATCTGTAGTCGTTGAAGAAGAGCGTAAAAAAGGACACTCTCTCCTCGCTGAACAACTCGAAAATATTACCCACAAAAGTAGTCGTCAATCTCCTCGCCTTGCACCAGAGAAGTCAACACTTTCGCCTAATATATCTCGTGATGTAATTCCAACTACATCTTCTACGGAAACTATTTCAAAGACATCTGACGCTCACTCCCTAACTCTGCTGTCAAGTAAGCAGCGTTTTAACCATCCGTTCATTGTTACGATTCCTAGAGAGCGTTTGCGACACCACATGATTCTTTCAGATGTTGTGGAAGATCGTTTTCGTCGTATCGAAAGAGAATATGTTGCTCGTGACCGATTGGCTCATCACGGTTTACGCTACCGCCAAAAAATTTTACTCTACGGTACTCCCGGTTGCGGAAAAACGATGGGGGCTGAACGTTTAGCTTGGAATACAGGACTGACTCTTGTAAAAGTACGCTTTGATGCAATGGTTTCTTCATTTTTGGGGGAAACTGCAACTAATTTGCGCGAAGTATTTGAAACAGCATCTCAAACTCCTTGTTTGTTGTTTATTGATGAATGTGATGCGATCGCTAAATCACGGGAAGATGTTCAGGAAGTTGGCGAAATTAAACGAGTTGTTAATACTTTTTTACAATTACTTGATGAATACGAAGCTTCAAATGGATTGCTTGTTGCTGCCACAAACCTGACTAAATTTCTGGATGAAGCAGTATGGCGACGATTTGATGACGTAATAGAAGTGCCAAAGCCTACAAGAGCAGAAATTGAAGCTATATTAAAACAGACACTTTCCTCAGTTGAGATTGGCATAATCAACTGGGAAAAGATTGTGCAAAAACTGGATAAACTTTCAGCTGCACAGATTGTTCGAGTTGCTCAAGATGCTGCCAAACGCGCCATCCTTGATCGAGAAGAACTTGTCATCCAAGAACACTTCGAGGCATCTATCAAAGACGTTGTAGCTTCTCATGTCTGAGCGATTGAATCAATTTTCTCATTTACCCCTACGTTTAACAAATCAAGGAACTGCTACACCTTCAGGAGGTGGAGGCAAACCTTCTGCAACAACTCTGGCTAATGGAGGCAATGCTGGTGGACATGGTAGTAAGTTACAGTCTTCTATCTCATATATTGTCTCAAGTTGGGAAGAAGAACGCGAAAATCGAAAGGAAGATGGTAAACCTGAGCTTCCAGATGCAATTTCATTCATTTTGCAAGTAGATCCCAATTTATTTGATGCAGATGCGCTGAAAAGTTTCGGGCTTGAGGTTGTTGCCGATCTAGAGGAAGGCTACATTATTGGAGCATCGGCAGATATAGAACTTTCGGAACTCAGAAAAAAGATTCAGCAATTCATTGATTCCCAGCGTGGTGGTGGCAAGGTTCCAGAAATATGGGAAATTTTGGAGGGGACTAAGCGCCCAGAGTATATTCTTTCACCTGAACTTCAAGCCCAGTGGGAACAGATTTCAGATCATCAAGAATACATTGTGGATGTAAGTATTTCTTGTATCAACATTCAAGAACAATATTCTAGATGTCCTAAGCGGGAACGTTTTAAAAGTGATGCCAATTTTCAGAAAAGCATTGATCAATGGCTGGATAAGCATAATCTCACACCTGGAGAGTGGGATGATCTATATTCAGCTAGAGAAGATCAGTTTGAGAAATTTATTCGAGATCCGCTGTACCGTGGAGAAATTTTGCGGTCTGTTCCAGGTGATGATGTGGGTATTTCCCGCCTACCCGATAGCTTTTCCTGCCGGATTCGCATTCTTGGAAAAGGCTTAAAGGATCTTGTCCTCAACTTTCCATATATTTTTGATGTCAGCGAAGCCGATGAATTTATCGCTCCATCTGTTATACCCAATAACTCTAAATCAGATCACGAACAGTTTGAATTAGAACCACCTCAGCCAAACGCACCCAAAGTCTGTATTATCGACAGTGGCATTCAAGAGGTTCACCCTAAACTGAGAGTTGCTATTGACCCCACTCTCTCTACATCTTGGGTGCCTGGAGAAAATAATATGACTGCTGATTACTTTGGAGGAGGTGGGCATGGAACTAGAGTTGCAGGAGCAGTTTTATACCCAAGAGGCATTCCTAAAACAGGTCGTCAGCAGGCAGTGTGTTGGCTTCAAAATGCCAGAATTCTTGATGCCCGAAACGAACTACCTAAACTTCTCTCCCCCCCCAAAGTTTTAGAGAAAATTGTGAAGATTTTTTATCGCAAAAGCCAAACTAAAACGCGAATTTATAACCACTCAGTAGCAGGAATTTCACCATGTCGCACTCAATTGATGACTCCTTGGGCAGCAGCTATCGATAAACTGAGTTGGCAAAATGACGTTCTTTTCATTGTTGCTGCTGGCAATATAGAGGCAGTGAGAAGCTTTGTCACACGCCCTTCAGTTTCTGCTCATATACAAGGTGGACGTAACTATCCAGAATATTTGCTAAAACCCTCTGCACGAGTCGCCAACCCAGCACAGAGTTTTCAAGCTCTAACTGTTGGTTCTGTTGCTCACAGTACCTACAATAATCCGCCTTTGACTTCGATAGCAAAAGAGGATTATCCTTCTTCTTTCTCCTGTTCAGGCCCAGGCATTTGGGACACTATTAAACCAGAAGTGGTTGAATACGGTGGTGACTACGTAATTGACTCACCAATTTTACCAAATTTTACTACACCAGAGTCAGTTTGCCCGGAATTGGTTCGTTCAACTCGCAATGGTGGTAAAGCTGTTAGCGCCGACGCTGTAGGCACATCATTTGCTGCTCCTAAAGTCACACATATTGCTGCTGCATTAGAAGCAGCATTCCCTCAAGAAAGTACACTGCTTTACCGCGCACTCATAGTTCAATCAGCACGTTTACCAGCCTGGACAAATAGTTTGAATGCAAAGGAACTTTATCATGCCATTCGGACTATGGGTTATGGTATTCCAGATATCAATCGCGCTCTGGGCAATTCCCCAAATCGTGTAACACTAACAACTAGAGGGTTAGAGCGCATTAAAGCTCGACAAGCTAAGGTTTACCAAGTAAAAGTGCCAGAAAATTTCCTACCTCAAGGGGAAGGGTTTGACATTCTGATTGAAATCACACTTTCTTATGTGGCTGAACCTCGTCGTACCCGACGCAATCGCAGGAAATATCTGTCAACTTGGTTAGATTGGACTTGTAGCAAACGGGGAGAAGATCCTGATTGTTTCCTTGATAGAGTTCTCAGCGAGTATGATCCTTCAGAAGAGGCTGAGAAAGGTGACAAGCTGTTCCAATGGACACTAGGGAAAAGACAGTTTAAGCCTACCAATGGACAAACACGCCCAAATGGTATTGATGGCATAGTAAAAGAACTGTCCCGAAGTACAGGAACTGTTCAGAAAGATTGGGCGACTGTAAAATCCTATGAGCTACGCGAAGGTTTCTGTATTGCTGTAGTTGGACATACGGGATGGAACCAGGATACTAATGCTGATGTACCTTTTGCACTGGCTGTGAGTTTTGAAACTGTAAATTCAAATATCAATTTATATGCTTCTTTCGTTAAAGCAGAGATTGAAGCTGAGGCTGAAGTACAAGCAAAAGTTAGAGCGCAGCAGGAAATACAGCTACAGAGTTAGTAGTCCAAACTCTGCATCAAGTCCTGGGGCAAACGGAAGTCGCTGACCATCGTATAGAAGATGTTCTACACCACATCATCAACCGACTCTCAGCACTGGAAGCAAATCAGGTACATAATACTTCGAGTGTAGACAATCGCTTGCAACAAATTGAAACAGTCTTGGGGCATCTCACCCAGAGTATAGAAGAAAGTATAGAATCGACATCACCTCAACAACAAGCACAAAAGCCGAAGAATCACTTGTCAGAAAAGTTAGAAACTGTTACCAAAAGCCTTGCCCAACTTAATCATACACTTGGGCAGTGGCGACGCTGCGCGAACGGTAGCATCAGTCGGTGAAGCGTCAAGTGTTTCCCCGCACCTTTAGTGAGTATGTCAAGAATGCACTGGGTCAAGTAAGAAACGCAGATTGGGTATTGATGAATTAAGTCTGTCTAGGGAGCGAGAAAATAAAACTCCATCTGAGGAGGAAACACCATAGAATACGTGATAAGTTAATTATCGAAAAGGTTTATTTTCGATAAAATTATGTCATCTGCTGATGGGTCACATTCACTCTCTTTGGTCAATCCCTTCGCCATTGCGGCCGAGCGTGACCTGTTGGCAGAACTGTTGGTGGATAAGCGCAATAAAAGCACTCGTCATGAGTACGCTAAAGATTTAAAAAAGTTTTTTATGTCGGTATGCTCTGAAGAACCTACACCCGCTTTGGTGGTGCAGTTCTTGCAGATGGACAGATACTCGGCTGTAACTCTGGTTTTGCGCTACAAAGCGGTGTTGATTGACCAGGGGTTAAAGGAAGCAACTGTGAATCGGCGGTTGGCAGCAATTAAGTCTCTGGTTAACTATGCCTATAAGGTGGGTAAATGTAATTGGACTTTGGCTGATATTAAGAGTGAGAAAATCAAACCCTACCGCGATACGACGGGCATTAGTCCAGAAGCATTTAAAAAAATGTTAGCAATGCCAGACCGGGAAACAATCAAAGGTAAACGCGATTATGCGCTACTGCGGCTGTTGTGGGCTAATGCCCTGCGCCGGGAGGAGATTTCCCACTGCAATATTGAGGATTTGGATTTAGAAGCTAGGACTTTGAGCATTTTAGGAAAGGGAAGGGGAACCCAAAAGGATAATATCGATTTGCATCCCAAGACCTGCAACGCCCTTCAGGATTGGTTGTGGGACAGGAAGGAATTAGACATTAAGCAACCGTTGTTTATTTCGTTGCGGCCTTACTACGGGCATCGGCTGACGGGGGATGGCATCCGTAAGATGGTGGTAGCCCACGCCAAGGAAGCAGGTATTTCTAAAATTGTCAGCCCGCATAAAATCAGACATTCATCGGTGACGGCGGCGCTGGATGTAAGCGGGGGAGATGTGAGAAGTGTGCAAAAGTTGAGCCGTCACGCGAATCTAAATACTTTAATGATTTACGATGACAACCGCACTAAAGCGCAGGGGAGAATTACAGCATTATTGGAAGATTTGGTATGAAATTTGTAAAGGGTTTGCATTAAGGTTAGAGGAATTTTGCCGAATGGACTGGTCAGGTTGGTTGAGGTGAAAAGGTCTGGTTCAGATGCTGTCACGGTCATATATACAGAAGAGAATAGCGATCGCGTGGGGAGTTGCCTACTGTATCGCTTTATGAGCCAAGGTTAGAAATTGTTAGATAACAATGAGCAATAATTCGGCTATAGACGTATTAATTGACATCCTCTCCCGCTAAGTGTATCGGGAAAGTCTCGCTTGAGTATCGCCCTCTCAACATCTATCACTTTGACGAATTACTCAACATAGTAATTAACCGTTTAATTTGACCAACTCGCTTACGTTGGTCGTAGCGGCGCTTGGCTTGGGTGGTGATTTTTTCTAAAACTGCGTTATCAGCACTAGCAAAAGTCCAAGCAGCTTCTAGAAATACCTCAACTGTGATGCCCCTATCTTTACAAAAGCGAGTTAATTCTTGGTCAAGGTCTTTTTCCAGAACGATCGCTGAATGTCGTCGAGTTTCGGGGTATTTTTCGAGTTCGGTTTGGAGTTCGGCAATGGTGTCTGCTGGTGCAGCAGTTGGGTTCGTTGGTTCGGTAACTGGGCTGGTTTCCTCTGGTGAGTTTTGTTTTGGTGTTGAAGCTTGGGGTTGTACTTTCGGAACGAGTGCATCCTGGCGTGGTTCAACTGTGGAGCGATTGCGTTTGTTGCGTAGTTGGTTTAGTACATCATCTGACATTTTATTTATCCCCAAGTGAAGCGTGAATTTTGGCAATTAAAATTTCAAATGGATATTCCAAGTCGGTATATCCCAACTGCGAGAGAGTTGTACGTTTGTTGATGGCTTGTTTATAGCGTTCTGATTCGCGGATGGAGGGTATAACTAACCCCTCGCCAACTTCATCACGCATTCCATCTACAGCCGCCCGACTTTCATGGGCTTGGGTGTTACCAAACCAGCGATCTCGGAAAGGTAAAACACCTAATACCTCAGCATTGGTTGCGCCGACATCTTGCAAGCCGCCGAGTAAGTCCAGCGTCCGCACCAGGGAACCGTAACCTTTGACCGATGCTTCGGCGGGGATAATCAAAAAATCTGCTGCGCCAATGACTGTTAAACAAATTTGCGATCGCTGGGGTGGGGCATCGATAATACAGATTTTGAATATTTGGCTGATAGCTTCTAATCGGCGCTTGAGTAAGGTTGCACCAACTCCACTGTTAGATAAATAATCTTGTACGGTATCAAGTTGGTCGTCGGCGGGGATGAGAAATAAATTGTCGTTGTCTTGAGTTGGGTAGATGCAGTCTTCTGGTGCAACTGTTTTTTTGAGAAATTCCAATAGGGTTGGTTGGTTGGTTTCTAACTCAAACCCCAGATAGGTGGTGAGATTATGTTGGGGGTCGGAGTCTAGCATCAAGGTGGGCAACCCCTGGCGGGATAGCAGCCGCCCCAGGAACAGTGATGTTGTCGTCTTGCCCTGTCCGCCACTCAAGGAGCTTACGGTAATCGTCAACATATATATTTTTATTAATTTAGCTAATTAACTTAAACTTATTTATTAAATTTGTCAATTTATTAATTTAGCCAATTAGCTATTTTAAAAATTAGCTTTTTACCTTTTCTAGGTAGCGATAGCGCTAGCGCTGACTTGTCAGTTCGCTCAAAATACAGGTAACTTATATTACCAATTTTTCGCACCTCACAAAATCGCGTTGCTCCCGTTGCTGGGTCGTTTTCTGTCGCTTAGTCTCAACTCCAGTAAATACTGGTGATAGCGATAAATCTGCCAAACTGTAGGCATTACGAGTTAGCAATATTGCATCCATTAGTTCAAAAGTTACATCATGCGCTCTACCTAAGTGGTTGTACGCTGCTTGACGGAATTCTTTTAGTTTGGCACATTTCATATTGGCAGATGAGAGTTGGTTGTTCTGCTCTCAGTTTCTGCTAATAGGGGAACTGTGTTCAATCACACCCCTTATTTTTTCCTTTGAATTCGGCTATTTAGTCTAAACTCCAGATATTCTGCTTCCTCCACCACACTTGTCAATCCCCATCCACCTGAATCCTTACAAGAACATCTATCTAAAGACATAAAAATTAATGACATTGAAAGTTAATAATTATATATAGGAATAATAAGCATTAGCAAATGATTTTGTGATTGCAAGATTAATTAAATTGTATTATTCTTAAAAAGTTGTCGATAATAAATCTCATTAATCAAAGTAGTATTTTGTGGTGAAGGTTCTTGTATAACCACGTCGCACCGGACACCACACCTCCCAAAGTTATTTGATTTGAACAAATGTATAAGCAACAAAGTCTGTTGACTAGTTGTTGTGCGCTCAAAGAGCACCTCTGGAGGTACTTGCTTCATGGATACCGATGAGACAATGAATACTCTCAAAGCGATACTTAATGATTTAGGTATTCCAGAAGATTTACTTCATCAAAGCTCTTTACTGCACAAAGATTTACAGATTGATTCTACCGAGACAGTGGAAATTTCATTAGCATTAAAACGAAAACTGGGGATTAACATGAAACTCGAAACTCGTACAGATAAGACACTAATCGAAGTCTGCCAGATGATTGAAGCTGCTATGTCTGCAAAGTCTCCAGGTGACCCTTAAAGCAAGAGAAGCTCTCAGAATTCAGGGAATAGGTATAGATATCATACCCGTCAATAGAATTACCAGATTAATTGAGCGCAGCGATCGCCAAACATTAAACTTTTTGTTTACTCCTAGCGAAATAGATTTTTGTCAATTATCTAAAAACCCTGACCAATCTTACACCATTTGTTTTGCGACTAAAGAAGCTGTGGGAAAGGCTTTAGGTATCGGATTAGTTGGGATTGACTGGAATGAGATTGAAGCAAATATCACTCATGAGAAGTTGCTCGTTCGTTTATCCGGAAAAGCCAGTATCCAAGCAAAAAAACTGGGGATAAAAAATTGGTTAGCTACTTGGTCTGCTTGGGATCAACACGTACTGGTTCACGTATTGGCTGTGTCAATTACCAGATGCAAGGGAGAATTCGATGACAAGTATTTCGGAACAGCTACCTGAGATTTTTAATGTTGCAAAGTACTTCTGGGAAAGTAATTTGGTGCAAGAACGTCAGGAAGCAATAGCTTTTTACCATCAAGATGAAACATATACTTACGCTCAAGTCAGCAGCTTTATTCGACGCACTGCTAGATTATTATCTGATTTAGGCCTAGATAGAGAAAATCGTATAGCTATTCTTTTGCCAGATTCACCAGAGTTTGTATTTGCTTTTTGGGGTGCTATCTGGATGGGATATGTACCAGTTCCAATTAATTCTGCTTGTTCTCAGAATGAAATTGACTACATCCTCCAAGATTCACGAGCTAAGGTTTTGCTAACTAATCAAGAGTGGGAAGACAAACTAACTCTTTTCCAGTCTTGTTTTTTGCGTCATGTTCTACTTACAGATGGTGAAAACGCTTTTGCATCCCTGTTAAATCAACAAACTGATAAACCTTTACCTAGTGCTGCTGCTACTTCTCGTGACGAAGCAGCTTTTTGGCTATATACGTCTGGTAGTACGGGATTACCTAAAGGCGTCGTTCACGTACATCAAAGTATGGTGGTTTGTGCAGAGCAATATGCTAAAGCTACCTTAAACTTATGCAAAGACGACATTACCTATTCTGTGGCGAAAATCCCTTTCGCCTATGGTTTGGGGAATACCTTATATATGCCTTTAGCAGTGGGTGCAGCTACTGTTCTCTCTGATGCTAGCAACGCTTTTGACATTATCAATGATATCCATTGCTACCGCCCAACGGTTTTTTTTGGCATACCTAGCGTTTATGCAAACCTTCTAGCAATACAAGATATCTCTCCTTTGGAAGTATCTTCCTTACGTTTATGTGTATCTGCTGCTGAACAGTTACCTAAAAGTATTTGGCACAATTGGTTGGTAACTCATAATCAAGAAATTTGCGAAGGAATTGGTACAACTGAATTTTTACATATTTTCCTTTCTAACCGCATCGGAGATTGTAAACCTGGTACTTCCGGTCGTCCTGTTCCTGGTTATGATGTTCAGATTATTGACGAAAAAGGCTTTCCTTGTCCTCCTGGCGAGATTGGTGACCTCCGAGTTAAAGGCGACAGTCTGATGTTGGGTTACTGGAATAGACTCCAAAAAACGCGAGAAGCTATTGATGGGTACACCATGCGAACAGGTGATAAATATGTGTGTGATCCCGATGGCTATTTTCGTTTCATGGGTCGTAAAGATGAGCTATTCAAAGTTAATGGTCAATGGATATTACCTCTAGAAATAGAGGATATCTTACATCAGCATTCCCAAATTTTAGAAGTGGCAGTCGTTCCAGAGTCGAATCAGGGTGAGCAATTAACTCAAATAATTGCTTATGTCAGTCTTCAGCCAGGACAAGTACCTTCATCTCAACTAGAGAATAGCATTCGTAAATTTGCAACCCAGAAATTACCACATTTTCAAGTGCCAAAAGTTGTCAAATTTGTAGAAAAATTACCACGGACTGTAACTGATAAAATTCACCGCCAAAAATTAGTTTAAAAATCAATTACAGCAGCTTACACAAACCTTTGAAAAGATTAAGTAGGTAGGCATGAATAAAACAAAGTATGTAACAGAATATAAAAATGACAAAACCCTTACGATTGCTGAGTCGCAAAGCGACACGCTACGCGAAGTTCGTACCTCCTCGCAATGACAAAAGTATAGTTACGTTTATTTACACCCACTTACTTAATTAGAGCAAAAACAATGGTCATAGCCTTAAAGAATATCATTAAATATCAAGAAATATTCATACCAGGGAAAAGAAATCCTATCGTTGTATTGCAGAATCTTCTACAAGCTGGGATGTTTTCCCAATATATGATGTATGCAGGCGAAAATGAGGTACGAATCGCTGGTAATGAATTAGCCAAGATATCAGTTAGTCAAGATGCGATATCAATGAAATATGTCAATGAAATATACTCTGAGTTAGTTACTGATCCCTTCAAACAAGTAGACAAATTACTAAGTTATTTACCAATTAGAAATTGGACAGCCTATGGCTATATTGGCTTTGATATAGTTCGCTTCTACTCTTCATACTCCAAAGCAATTCAACAACCATTGTTATATTTCTTCATTCCAGAAACTGAGTTGCGTTTAACAGAGGAGGGAATTTATCTTAGAAGTATCAAATCATTAGACCGTATCCAAAAAGTATTATCTATTGATAGTCAACTACCAAATTATTTACCAGTTTCTATAGAGGTTAATGATGCAGACCGAGAAATATATCAGAATCGTATTGCAACTTTAATTAAGGCAATTCAAAAATCTGAGTTGAATAAAGCCATTATTGCTCGTTCTCTAAAAATAACTGGTGATTTAGACGTGTTAGGTACTTATGTCGTCGGTAGCCAAATTAATAATTCAGCACGTTCTTATTGTTTGAATATTAAGAATGTGCAAGCAGTTGGATTTAGTCCGGAAATTCTCATGCAAATATGTACAGATGGGTCAGTTGTAACTAATCCTTTAGCTGGAACTAGACCCCGTGGTGAGAATCCAGAACAAGATTTACGCCTGAATGATGAACTATTCACAGATGCTAAAGAGGTTAAAGAACACTCTTTATCTGTTTGGTTAGCACAAACAGAGATGGCCTCACTTTGTTTACCTGGAAGCATTCAGGTGTTTAATTTTATGGAAGTCAAGAAGTACCGATGTGTACAGCACTTATCATCTCGTGTGAGCGGTCAGATTAAGCCAGGGAAAACCTTGTGGGATGCTTTAAAAGTATTGTTTCCAGGGATTACTGTTTCTGGGATTGATAAAGAAAAAGCCTTGGAATGGATTGAGCGTCTTGAAGATGAACCAAGAGGAATTTATGCCGGTGCTATTGGTTGGGTAGATAGCAATGGTACCGCAGACTTAGCGATCGCTATTCGCTCAGTTTATCAATATGATACCAATATATACTTAAATGCTGGAGCCGGTATAGTTGCAGAATCAGTTCCGGAAAAAGAGTATATGGAGTCGGTTAACAAAATGAACACTATGTTAACCAATCTAGTTTTGAAGTACTGAATCGATTTGAGTTGAGGAATTTATATGTTTAAACATGAAATTACTATCGTTGTCAATAGCCATATCCAACAACTGATAGAACCAACTAACAAAAAGTGGGAAAATCAATACTTGACTGCTAATGAGTGGCGGATGTCTGAACTTAGTGGTAACTATATTCAGTACATCGCAGGTAGGTTTGCAGCCAAGAAAGCAGCACGCAAGATTTTAGGTATAAAATCTTGCTCGCCTAGTCACTGGTTAGATATAGAAATCCTACGGCTGTCAACAGGTCAACCAATAGTATTGCTGTCTGGTAAATGTCAGCAAATTGCAGTAGATATGGGGTTAAAAAACTGGCTAGTAAGTATAAGTCATGTCCAAACCTACGCAGTAGCATCTGCGATCGCACACACAGGCTATGGAACTTGTTGACAATAACTCATAGCAATTTGTCATTAAAAAATTTAGATGTCATCTAGGTTTCTGGATTTATCTCTGTTGCTTGATTTTAGAGAATTTAGTATTACGGTATTTTTTCTGAGTTCCATTGCACAAAAATTAGCTTGTTTTTTTTCATGAATCTTCCAGTTGGTATTCGCTCACTTGCAGTTAGCTTTCCCAGTAATATACGTACAAACGAGTACTGGCAAAACAAGTACCCCGACTTATTTGCCCAGGTTAAAACTAGAATAGCAAGAGTCCCTGCATCTGCTAACGTCTCCATTGAGACTAATGGAGTTGACATTTGGTCAATGGAAGTAAAACCATATTTATCAGACCCTTTCCGGGGGAACGTTGAACGGCGGGTAGTTGGACGAGAAGAGTCATCGCTGACATTAGAATACCGCGCCGCTAAAGATGCTCTCGCCGCAGCAAACCTCTGTACTGATGAAGTCGAACTGATAATTGTCGCTTCGCTCTTCCCCGAATACATCGGGATTGGCAATGCAGCTTACCTAGCCCAAAAATTACAACTACGTTGTCCTGCATGGAATTTAGAATCAACTTGCTCCAGTGCCTTGATAGCTCTACAGAATGCCCATGCACTCATACAAACAGGAGCATACAGTAACGTCTTGGTAGTGGTTTCTCACATTGGATCTCACACTGTTAACGAAAAAGAAAGCCTTTCATTGTCAATGGGTGACGGTGCTGGAGCTTTTTTAGTCAGTGTACTTCAACCAAATCAGGGAATTCTCGGCAGTAAAATAATTGAAACTAGGGTAACTTGTGGTGCTTATTTATACGAAATAACGACAAATGCTGATAACCAGCCACAAATCTGCACTCGAACAGGTGACAAGGCAAGTATGCTCGCCGAAACAGCTGTAGATTTTGTGCGTACTTGCTGCCAAGGTGCTATTGCTAATGCAGGTGTCACCCTGGAGGAAATAGACTTTTTTGCTTTTAATACACCTACGGCCTGGTATGCTAGCCTCTGTACACGGGCATTAGGTATTGACCCACAGCGCACAATTAATCTTTACCCTTGTTATGCAAACATAGGGCCAGTTCTTCCTATAGCCAATTTGTACCACGCTGCACAAACAGGCAAAATTCGTGAACATGACTTAGTTCTCGTTTATACAAATGGTGCCGCAGCTACAGCCGCAGCTACTGTAATGCGCTGGGGTGATGTGGCGCTAGGACTACCTCCTGCTCCTCCCATCAGCACCACTCAGCAACAAGAAAGCCACTATTCATTACCAGTAACAGGCTCTATCTCAGCAAAAGAAGGTTACACAACTAATCACTATCATCTCTCCAGAGAAAAATTCTGGGAAACTTTACCTAATCAGCGTCAGCAAATACTAGAAACTTATCTGATTGACATACTCAGTGATTTACTCAAACGACCCATCATGCAACTCAACACTCAAGAATCCTTTGTTTACTTAGTTGATTCATTAATTGCTTTGGAGCTAAAAAACAGAATTGAGATTGATTTACAGCTACAAGTATCAATTGCTCAATTTTTTCAATCCAGTAATATAACACAAATAGCTCAATTTTTGCTGGAAAAATTAGCATTATTAGAACTAAATTCAACAGAATCTTTATCTCTAGAAAAACAAGACGATATAGAAGAAATTATCCTATAATCCTGTTTTTTAGTATGGCTGATTGGTGAGAATTTGATTCTATAGACACAAATATAAAATAACATCCCAAATCCCAAAACCTTAATGATCATACAAGACTCTTCTCAAGAATTTGACGTAATTATACTAGGCTCTGGAATCAGTGGCTCAATATTAGCAACCATTTTAGCTAAACATCAAGCTCGAGTTTTAATGCTTGATAAAAGCACTCATCCTAGATTTGCAATTGGCGAAGCAATGACTTCTCATACAGAGTCACTGCTGTCAGTTCTTAGTCATCAATATTCAATTCCCGAACTTGATTATCTCAGTTCATTTCCTAAAATTAACCAAAATATCACTACATCTTGTGGATATAAACGAGCTTTTGGTTTTTTGTACCATCACGAAAATCAAGAACAGTCAGCCCAAGAAAGGATTCTTTGGGGAGTGACCCAGAGTAGCCATTTATTTCGTCAAGATATAGATAACTACTTTGCTAATGTAGCAATTAAATACGGAGCAAACTTATTATCTCAAACTATTATTGATACAATCAATATCTATCAAGAAGGCGTTGAAGTTACAATTAAAACTGGTGAAAAATACACTGCTAATTATTTAGTGGATGCTAGTGGCTATAAATCAATGCTTGCCGAGAAATTTCAACTCCGAAAAAATCCCACTCGCTGCACATGCCATTCTAGAAGTATTTTTACTCACATGGTTGGTGTTAAAAATATAGATGATTGTTTGTCAGGTATCAGTAATCAAGAAAATATTCTACCTTGGTATCAAGGAACTGTTCATCATGTCTTCGATGGAGGGTGGATGTGGGTAATTCCCTTCAATAATCATGAAAATTCTACCAATCCTATCTGTAGTGTCGGACTTAATCTTGATATAAGACGCTTTCCCAAAAATGGTAAATCCCCTGAACAAGAATTCCAAGATTTAATTGCCAAATTTCCTAGTGTTGCTACTCAGTTTGAAGACGCGCAACTCGTGCGTGATTGGGTCTCAACAGGTCGGATGCAATATTCATCTCATTCATGTACGGGAGAAAGATTTTACATCCTTCCTCATGCTACGGGATTCATTGATCCAATTTTTTCTGTGGGATTAATACAAACTTTCACTACTATTAGTCCATTAGCTGCTTTAATTCTCAAAGCAATTGCTAACAATGACTTTTCTAGTCAACAATTTACGGCACTGGCAAAGCTGCAACAAAAGATATTTGATTATTATGATCATATCGCTCATCATACATATATAGCTTTCAGTAATTTTCATCTGATGAATATCTGGCTACGGGTGTGGTTACTGCAACATACAATGAGTGTAGCAAAAATCATTTGGTCACAATTGTTAGGATTTTTGATAGTAGATAAGGATGGATATCAAGAAAAAAATATTTTACAATTTGCTGAAATTGATTACTTAAATGATATAAATCCCATGACTGAAGGATGGGGTAACAGCTATGTATACAAGGCGATGGCAGAAATTGCCAAAGTCGAGCAAGGCTTAATTTCTGCCGATGCAGCCGCAGCGAATATTCAATCATTAGTTAATTCTACTAATTGGTTATTTAGGTCTTGTGGACTGGTAAACCCTGATAATCGCTTTATGGATGTTTTTGACTCACCACGATATAACTTTAGCTTTCTAGCTTATGCGTTTTGGGTCAAATTATTTTTAAAAAAAGAGGACAGACCATTTGATTTTAAATTCAAAAATTTTATCGATGCAGTACGTCTGGGTATTAAAGTATAGGCAGCAGGAAAATTGATTATGAATTTGCACGAACTGCTAGTAAAACTGTCTGAGTGTGGTGTAAAACTATGTGTAGACAAAAATAATTCTCAACAATTACACATCCGTGCTGCCAAGGGAACTTTAACACCAGAACTACAGAAATCTCTGGCTGAACATAAAGCACAAATTCTATTGTTGCTGCGCGAACTCGATACAGGTATAAAATTAGCTGAATTGCCAACCATCACTCCCTGTCTTCAAGAACGTCACCAACCGTTCCCTTTGACAGATATGCAACATGCCTTTTGGGTGGGACGTAGTGGAGTATTAGAACTTGGTAATTTATCTAATCATGGTTATTACGAAATTGAAGGGTATGACCTAAATTTAGAACGATTGAACTGGGGACTACAACAATTAATTGAACGCCATGAGATGCTGCGGGCAATAGTTCTGCCAGAAGGTCAGCAGCAGATTTTGGACAGGGTTCCTCTCTATCAAATGCCGATTGTGGATCTCAGAGCCAAAAATGAAGAAATAGTTAACCAAGAACTAGCAACCATACGCGACCGCCTTTCCCATCAAGTCTTACCAGCCCATCAGTGGCCTTTGTTTGAATTTAGTGCCACCCTTTTAGATCAAAAGCGTGTCCGATTGCATGTGAGCTATGATTTGTTAGTTTTTGATGCTTGGAGTCTGTTTCGTTTATTTGAAGAGTGGTTTCAACTGTACCAAAATCCTGGTGTGGCATTACCTCCTTTAGAACTGTCTTTCCGCGATTATGTCTTGGCAGAACAACGCCTACAACAGACATCAATATATCAGCGATCGCAAGATTATTGGTACAGTCGTTTAGATCACTTACCTCCACCCCCAGACTTACCCTTAGCGAAAAACCCCCAAGAACTCAAACAGCCCCGATGCCAGCGTTATCAAAGTCATCTGCATCCAGATGATTGGCAAAAATTACAACAAAAAGCAGCTCACATTGGTTTAACTGCCTCTGGGGTTTTATTGGCGGCTTTTGCCGAAATATTAACTCTTTGGAGCAAACATTCCCAATTTACCTTGAATATTGCCTTATTTAATCGCCTGCCTCTCCATCCCCAAATCCAGGATATTTTAGGAGATTTTACTTCTGCAACTTTATTAGCAATCGATAATTCGCCACCAGACACTTTTACTAACCGCGCCCTCCGCCTCCAGCAACAACTGTGGCAAGATTTAGAACACCGCTACTTTAGTGGAGTGAAAGTCACACGGGAATTGGCTCGTCAGCAAGGTACATATCCTATAGCCATGCCAATTGTCTTCACCAGCACCCTGGGCTTAAGTAAACTTAGTCAGGAAACCTTAACTTTCAGTCATTTTGGCGAATTAGTCTATGGCATCAGCCAAGCATCCCAAGTATGGATAGATGTTCAAGTTTGGGAAGAAAAAGGGGTATTAACTTTTAATTGGGATGTAGTCGAAGAACTGTTTCCTGCTGGTTTGATTGCAGATATGTTTGAAGCATATTGTCGCTTTCTCCAACAACTATTTACTACAGAAACGGCATGGGTGGAAACAACTCGACAATTGATTTCTCCCATTCAATTAGCGCAACGAGATGCCGTTAACGCTACAAACACCAATGTTGCAGACGAACTGCTGCACACTCTATTTACAACACAAATACCAATGCGAGCAGAGAAACCTGCCGTGATTGCACCCCAACGTACCCTCTCTTACCGAGAATTATCCCAACAAGCCAATCAATTAGGCCATCGACTGCGACGCTTGGGAGTTCAGCCTAATCAGCTAGTGGCGGTAGTCATGGAAAAGGGATGGGAGCAAATTATCGCCGTCCTGGGGATTTTAATATCTGGGTCTGCTTACGTTCCTATTGATCCTCAATTGCCGCGAGAGCGACGGGAATATTTATTAGAGAATAGCGAAACTCAAATAATTATCACCCAGTCTTGGCTACGGGAAGTATTAGACTTACCGACAAATATCATCCAACTGTGTATTGAAGACCTAGCTAATGAACCTCAACAGCCGCTAGAACCAATTCAAACCTTAGATGACTTAGCCTACTTAATCTATACGTCTGGTTCTACAGGTTTTCCTAAAGGAGTCATGATTAATCATCGTGGCGTAGTCAATACTATTCTTGATATCAACCAGCGCTTTGGTGTAAATGCCACGGATCGAGTATTGGCACTTTCATCCCTGAGCTTTGATTTGTCAGTTTATGACATTTTTGGCACTTTAGCTGCTGGGGGAACCATTGTTATCCCTCAAGCGGCTCGCGATCGCGAGCCAACTCACTGGGCAGAATTATGCCAGCAGCACCAAATCACCCTGTGGAACTCAGTACCCGCCCTGATGCAGATGATGGTAGATTATGCCATCAATCACCCTGAAGTCTTAGCGCATCTCCGACTGGTGCTGCTAAGTGGAGATTGGCTACCCCTTACCTTACCTACTCAAATTCAAACTTTCAGCCCAGATATTCAAGTCATTAGCTTAGGTGGTGCCACAGAAGCCTCTATCTGGTCGATTCTTTATCCTATAAATGCAGTTGATCCCACTTGGAAAAGTATTCCCTATGGTTATCCGATGATTAACCAGCATTTTCATGTTCTTAATGCCACACTAGAACCTTGCCCTGTGTGGGTTCCCGGACAACTTTACATTGGCGGCGTGGGACTGGCTCGTGGTTACTGGCGACAAGATGAAAAAACAGCAAGAAATTTTTTGACCCATCCTAGTACAGGTGAGAGATTGTACAGAACAGGGGATGTAGGTCGTTACCTGCCCGATGGCACGATTGAATTTTTAGGTCGAGAAGATTCCCAAGTCAAGATAGGTGGCTACCGAATTGAACTTGGTGAAATTGAAGCTGTATTGGTGCAAAACCCTGCTGTGCGCGCGGCTGTAGTCACCGTCGTTGGGGAAGCACCGAGCGATCGCCGATTGATCGCTTATGTGGTTCTACACAACTCAATTCCCGCTAACGAATTGTCCCATTTGATGCGTGAGCAATTACCAGAATATATGGTACCGTCTGTTTTCAGAATTCTGGATACTTTGCCCCTATCAGCCAATGGTAAAGTAGACCGCCGCAGTCTGCCGCAACCTGAGAATTTACTGCTCAACGCGGAAGAGGATTATGTAGCTCCCCAAACTGATATCGAGCAAAGAATTGCCACTGTTTGGCAAGCAGTTTTGAACTTAGAAAATGTGGGAGTAAATCATAATTTTTTTGAAATTGGTGGCAACTCATTATTAATTGTAAAGATTTTCAATAAACTCACAATAATTTTGCCAGATTATGTAGAATATATATCATTAGTGGATTTGTTTAAATATCCCACAATTCAGTCTTTAGCTAAATATTGCGATCAAGCTAAACAAAGCAATGTATCACAGCAGCAAACTGTGAAATTAAAAAAGCAACTACAAGATGGTAAGAGTCGTATCCAGCAAAGATTTCACAAATCAAGGGTGGCTAATTTATAAATAGATTTAATTCTTTTTTAGGAAATTATCTAAAATATGCCCCAAATTTTAGTTGGATATAAAAATAGGTAAAAATAGTTTTACAAGAGAGATAAAAGCCTTGAAATCTCAACAAAATGGCTTAGAAGTAGCAGTAATTGGTCTTGCAGGACGTTTTCCCGGCAGCAAAAATATTGAGAATTTTTGGCAAAACCTCAGCCAGGGATTTGAGTTTGCTTCAGTCCTAGATGTAGAGTCTTCAGCAGCCAATCAAACGATTAAAGCCGCCGCTTTACTAGAAAATATTGAACAGTTTGATGCCGCATTTTTCGGCTTTAATCCCAGAGAAGCTGAAATTATGGACCCTCAGCACCGTCTTTTTTTAGAATGTGCTTGGGAAGCGCTAGAAAACGCCGGCTATGATTCTGAACGGGAAGAAAGACTCATTGGAGTTTATGCCGGAGTGGGAACAAGTACTTACTTACTTTATAATCTTTTTCCCAACAAATTGAAGGAATCAATGGGATATTTCCCCATCCTTCTAGCTTCTGATAAAGATTATGTTCCCACCCGCGTATCCTATAAATTAAATCTCAAAGGACCCAGTGTTTGTATTGGCACAGCCTGTTCAAGTTCCTTAGTCGCCGCGCATTTTGCCTATCAAAGTTTGCTGAATGGTGAATGCGATATGGCTTTAGCAGCCGGGGTTTCGATTAAAGCACCCCAAACCGTAGATACACTGTGTCCCGAAGGTATTGCTGCTGATGGACACTGTAGAGCTTTTGATGCCCAAGCTCAGGGTACTATTGGTGGGAATGGTATCGGAGTCGTAGTTCTGAAACGTCTGGCAGATGCGATCGCTGATCAGGACTATATCTATGCAGTGATCAAAGGATCAGCTATTAACAATGATGGATCTGTAAAAGTTAGCTACACCGCACCGAGCCAAGATGCACAAGCTAGGGTAATTCGCGCTGCTCAAATCATGGCGGAAGTAGAGCCAGAAACTATTACTTACATAGAAACTCATGGAACTGGCACCCCAATGGGCGATCCCATTGAAATTGCCGCCCTCACTCAGGCATTTGCTACAGACCAAAAAGGCTACTGTGCCATTGGTTCAGTCAAAACTAATATTGGGCATTTAGATGCAGCCGCAGGTATTGCAGGCTTAATCAAAACCATTCTGGCACTAGATCATCAAACCATACCCCCCAGCCTGAATTTCGCCATCCCCAACCCTCAGATCGATTTTGCTAATAGTCCGTTTTACGTTAATCATCAGTTAGCCGAATGGAAAACCAACAGCTTGCCCCGTCGTGCTGGAGTGAGTTCTTTTGGATTTGGTGGGACAAATGCTCATATAATCCTCGAAGAAGCGCCCCCCGTAGCAACGTCTGCACCATCTCGCCCTTGGCAGTTGCTGAGCATATCTACCAAAACCAACTCAGCTTTAGAGACAACAATAGCCAACTTAGTCCAGCACTTACAACAACATTCCCAACTAAATTTAGCCGATGTCGCTTACACCTTACAAATAGGGCGGAGAGAGTTTGATCATAGACAGATAGTGGTTTGCCGAGATGTAGAAGATGCCATAGTTGCCCTTGCAGATACTAAACGAGTTCTCACCAGCATCGCCACGAAGAACCATCCTTCAGTAGCATTTATGTTTACCGGACTGGGAACACAATACGTTGACATGGGGTGGGAACTCTATCAAACTGAACCGACATTTCGCGATCGCCTCGATTACTGTTGCCAATATCTGCAACCTCTCCTCAATCTTGACCTGCGAGATTTACTCTATCCTCATCGCCAGCAAAAATCTACCAACTCCAGCAAGAGTCAACCACCATCGGGTCTCAATTTGCGTCAGATGCTAGGACGTGAAGCAGAACCTGACAATGCCACCACCCAACAACTTAATCAAACTTGTTATACTCAACCGGCTATGTTTGTCATTGAGTATGCCCTCGCTCAGTTGTGGATGTCTTGGGGAATTCGTCCAGTGGCCATGATTGGCTACAGCATAGGTGAATATGTCGCCGCAACTTTAGCAGGCGTATTATCTTTAGAAGACGCTCTGACTCTGGTTGCCCAACGAGCGCAAATGATTCAAACTCTGCCAGAGGGGGCAATGCTGGCAGTGCCTCTGTCAGAAATCGAAGTACGTCCTTTATTAAAGGAAAAACTCACCTTATCAGCCATCAACGGACTCAAACTTTGTGTAATTGCCGGAGACACAGAGGCTGTAGCAGAATTGACATCGCATCTGACTGATAAGGGAGTGGTTTGTCGGCGTTTGCAGACATCCCATGCCTTTCATTCTCAGATGATGCAGCCGATATCCTCCAACTTGACCGAGTTAGTCAAAACTATCAAATTCCAGCCACCGCAAATTCCTTACATTTCAAATGTTACAGGCAATTGGATTACCGCCGCTCAAGCCACAGACCCGAACTATTGGACACAACATCTATGTCAACCCGTGCGCTTTGCAGATGGAATCAAGGAGTTATGGAAAAAACATACTCCCATTTTCTTGGAGGTAGGCGTAGGGCAGACATTGACCAGCTTAACGCTACAGTGTTTAGAGAACGAGCAAGTAACAGATCAAGTTGTATTGCCTTCTGTGCGCCACTCCTATGAACAGCAATCTGATGTGACATTTTTACTCAACACACTAGGTCAATTATGGCTTTCAGGGGTTGAAATTAATTGGCAGAAATTTTATGCTCACGAATCCCGTCATCGTGTTCCGCTTCCTACTTATCCCTTTGAACGTCAGCGTTACTGGGTTAAACCTCCTCACACAACCGGAACATCAGACCTGTGGGTGAAAATTATAAGTGCTGCACAAAGGCAAGCCGTTGAGGGTATTGCTGGACTAGACTCGCAAGTTTATCAAGAGCAAAGACTGTGGTTAGAGCGGTTGTGTACTGCCTACATGAATCAAACACTGAGGCAGTTAGGTGCTTTTAGCCAACCATCTGCAACCTATTCGGTCGAGGAGTTGTGCCAAGAATGTAAAATTATTCCCCGCTATCGAGAACTATTAGCTCGATGGCTAAATGTATTAGTCGAGCAGAAACAATTACAACAAGATCAAGCAGGACGTTTTCATGAGCTTCTGCCCTTGTCAGCATCTGTGGCTGACCTCATTCGAGAAGTTCGACTTAGATCAGCAGACATCCTCGATTGGATTGACATTTATCAAACCTATGGTGAAAATCTCCCAGCCATTCTCATCGGCGAAAAAGAACCTTTAGAGTTTCATTTTTCTATGAAACTTCAGGAACAAGATGCGGCAGTTCCTAACTACCCTACCCAGCACTACTACAAACCTATTCTCCGCGCGATCGCTCAACAACTAGTGGAGTCATTACCACCCCACACACCTTTGAGAATTTTGGAACTTGGTGCCGGAACTGGTACTGCCACAGAAGAATTACTGCCTGTATTGCCGAATGGCACAACTCACTATACATTCACTGATGTTAGTGGAATATTTTTAAAAGCAGCCCAGAAAAAATTTAGTCAGTATCCTTTTATTGAATATGGTGTGTTAGACATTGAGCAGTCCCCGCAAGAACAGGGATACTCGTCCCACGGTTTTGATGTCATTGTGGCCTTCAATGTGCTGCATGTGGCTCGTAATATTGGGGATACCCTGGAACGTGTTCGTTCTCTATTGGCTCCCGGTGGCTTCCTTCTGTTATGGGAAATTACTCAAGCGCGATTAGAAGCTGACATCATGGACGGTGTACTCATGAATCCCATTGCGGATCAAGATGGCAACCGCAACATGGGCAATCCCTTTTTATCCCCAGATCAATGGCAAGCGGAATTGACAGATCACGGGTTTAAACGAGTCGCCACATTCTCCGAATTTACTGTATTTGGAGAACATATTATTCTCGCTCAAACTGAATCATCGGCAGTATTATCAGCATCTCCAGCCTTGACAGACTTGACTCCTGCTGTGGCATCAGGCAAACAACCTGATATTGCCGACTGGTTTTATATCCCATCCTGGCAACGCACCATACTCACCTCTGTGAGAATGCCAACTAGTCAGTCGGAATGCTGGTTAATCTTCATTGATCAGTGTAATTTGGGAGTCCCAATTGTTCAACAACTCCAATCTGAGGGTGAGACCGTAATTACAGTTAATGTAGGCAACCAATTTAGTTGTCAGGAGGAATCTGACCTAAGTTATACAATTAATCCTCAACAACAACAAGACTACAACACTCTATGCCAAAAACTGCGTCATCTCAATTTGACACCAAAAGCAATTGTACATTTGTGGAGTGTGACACACCATCAATCCAGCACAACAGCACTAGAATCATTTGACCAAACTCAAGATTTAGGCTTTTACAGCTTACTATTCTTGACTCAGGCACTCAGTCAACAGTATGGGACTGATGAGTGTCAAATTACAGTCATTGCTAACAATATGCAGTCAGTCACTGGGGAAGAAATTCTGTACCCAGAAAAATCAACAGTACTAGGACTAGTAAAAGTTATTCCCCAAGAATACCCCCACATCAAGTGTCGTAGCATTGATATTGACTTAGCCACGCCACAGCCACCAGAGAAACTGATCAAACAACTGGTAAAACAACTAACTCATCCTACAGATGATCAAGCGATCGCCTATCGCCATCATCATAGCTGGGTGCAAAATTTTCGGCCAATCCGATTGCAGCCACAACAGAAATCCGGAATTAAATTCCGGACAGGGGGAACCTATCTCATTACTGGTGGATTGGGAAATCTGGGCTTAATATTAGCAAAATATCTCGTACAGCAAGGAAACACTAAATTAATCTTAACAGGGCGATCGCGTTTACCAGAGCGAGAACAATGGGCGGAATGGCTATCTACTCACGATACAGAAAATAGAATCAGTCGCCAAATTCAAAAAGTTCTCGAACTAGAAAAACTAAGCGCTCAAGTACTAGTAATTAATGCCGACATAGCCAACCTCGAACAAATGCAAGCAGCAATTTTACAAGCTGAAGCAAAATTTGGTCAGATTAACGGTGTAATTCATGCTGCTGGTATTCCTGGACAATTATCTGCAATTGCCCAAATAAATAAAACAGATTGTGAACAGCAGTTCCACGCCAAAATTCGGGGTCTTTTAGTCTTAGAACATCTGTTACAAAACAAACCCTTAGACTTTTGCATATTAATGTCTTCGCTGGCATCAGTTTTGGGAGGACGGGGTTTAGCTGCTTACTCATCAGCAAATATTTTCATGGATGCTTTTGTGAGTAAGCAACATCAAAAAGCCTCTTTCCCTTGGATTAGCATTAATTGGGATACTTGGCAAGTGGGAACAGACTATTCACAAAGTTTATTTTCAGATACCAGTTTTACTGAGTTTGCATTTACAGCGCCAGAAGGTATTAATGCTTTTGCCAGAATTGCTGCGTGTGATGAATTAAACCAGGTGTTAGTTTCTACTGGCAATCTTCCAGGGCGAATTACAGCAGTTAATCAGTATCATGCTTTATCACAGAGAATTGGTAATAAAACTACTAACTTATCTTTACCGCGCTCTCGACCTAATTTAAAAAATTCCTACAATCCGCCTAAGAGTGAAATAGAGTGCCAGTTAGTTGAAAGTTTTGAAAACTTTCTAGGATTTGCACAAGTAGGCATTCACGATAACTTCTTTGCTTTGGGAGGTGATTCTCTCACAGGTAGTATTTTAATCAATCAACTGCGAGATAAGTTTCAAATAGAATTACCTGTTCGTTCACTTTTTGAAGCACCGACCGTAGCCGAGTTAGCTATAAGGATTGAAAAATTTCTCATAGATGAATTAAATGAACTATCAGAAGAGGATGCGAATTCGATGTTGCAATACCAATCCTTTGTAGAGTAGCATCGGCTAACATTTCTCATGATTTAAATCTTCAGTAACTAGTTAGCTAAATCATATCATTTGGAATGTAAATAAGTTTACAAATACAGTAAAAAAATGGCTATGAACATACAAACTATTGGTGTCATTGGATCTGGAGTGATGGGAATTGGTTTAGCACAAAACCTTGCACAAACAGACCATAAAGTAATTCTTTTGGATATTTCTGAGGAGATTTTGACACATGCAAAACAAAAAATTATAAATAACTTACGTTTCCAAGGATTGTTTCAGAAAAATATCCAAAAGAATCATCTAGAAGAAGTGTTAAATAAAATTCAATTTTCGACAGACTATAATTTTCTCGCAAATGCTGAATTTATCATTGAAAATACAACTGAAAAATGGGATATAAAAAAAGAAGTCTATCAAAAACTTGATAAAGTCTGCACTAAAGAAACTATTTTTGCAGCAAATACATCGGCAATCTCTATTACTCGTATTGCTTCAGTAACTCAACGTAAGCATCAAGTGATTGGGATGCATTTCATGAATCCTGTTCCTATTAAACCAGTAGTAGAAATGATTCGCGGTTACCATACCTCAGAAGAAACTATTACCAAGGCTAAACAGGTATTGTTACAGATGGGTAAAGAAGGAATTTTAGTCAATGATTCACCTGGTTTTGTATCTAATCGTGTGTTGATGTTAACCATCAATGAAGCTATTTGCTTACTGCAAGAGCAAGTTGCTTCAGCAGCCGAGGTGGATAGAATTTTTAAAACCTGCTTTGGTCATAAAATGGGACCACTGGAAACTGCTGATTTGATTGGGTTAGATACAATTTTGTTTTCCATTGAAGTTTTATATGAAAGTTTTAATGATAGTAAATATCGCCCATGTAATTTATTAATAAAAATGGTACATGCAGGCTTGTATGGACAAAAATGTGGACAAGGTTTTTATACCTATAATTAAGTAAATAAAAATATAATGAATGGGGAATTTATGAAGGATAAGCAAGCAAAAATAAAGAACTTTATTTCACAGTTTTTTGTTAATTACGAAGTACAAGAAGAGGAAGATATTTTTGCCCTTGGTTTTGTTAATTCAATGTTTGCAATGCAACTTGTTTTATTTATAGAACAAGAGTTTAAAATTACAATTGTCAACGAAGACCTGGAATTAAACAATTTTAGAACCATCAAGGCTATCACGGCATTACTTGAAAAAAAAATGGCTATGTCAATACATAATTAAAGTTGGCTCTTCCGTACCTTGCTAGGCTAAATACGCCTGTAAATAAGTTTGAAACCCTTATTGGGCAATAATAACAGGCGTTATTCTTATCATTTGAGTCTTGGTGCTGAATTTGAGTTTGCAACGGCCCATAAGCCTTGATTTTAAAGGGGAATCCTGGGCTTTAATTAAAGTTTCAACATTTCTGCTACCGAAGAACCTTAAACTTTTTTTAGGCAATACTATGAATCTAACATTAACAGAACAGCAAAAAGGCGAACAGGCTTCATTTCGCACCTTTGTAGAAACAGAAATTATCCCCTATGCAAATCAATACGATCGCGACGAATATACACCTCCAAACCTAATTAAAAAGTTAGCACAAAATAAATATTTAGGTGCCATGTTACCTACAGAAATAGGTGGAGGTGGTATGGATGCAATATCCTACGGACTCTTAAATGAAGAAATCGGACGAGGATGTTCTTCACTACGGAGTTTGATTACTGTTCACAACATGGTTGCTCATGCTCTAGTAAAATGGGGTAGTAAAATGCAACAAGAGTATTGGCTACCGCAATTGGCAGTAGGTGAAGTTACAGCTGCCTTTGCATTAAGTGAACCAAATGTAGGAAGTGATGCCAAAAGTATAGAAACTACAGCAACTCTTGTAGGAGATGCTTACATTTTAAATGGAAACAAGAAGTGGATTACTTATGGACAAATTGCAGATATCTTCTTAGTATTTGCTTTATTTCAAAATAAACCTTCAGCTTTTCTCTTAGAAAAGAATACTCCAGGACTGACCATCAAACCAATTTCTGGAATGTTGGGTGTCAAAGCTTCAATGTTAGCACAAATGCATCTGGATAATTGTTGTATTCCTCAAAAAAATCTTGTGTGTAGGCATGGCTTTGGTTTTTCTCATGTAGCTTCTTCTGCACTTGATTGGGGAAGATACAGCGTTGCGTGGGGTTGCGTAGGGATTACCCAAGCTTGTTTAGAAGCTTGTCTTCAGTATACAAGTCAACGCAAACAGTTTGATGTCTATCTTAAAGACCATCAATTAATTCGTCAATTAATTACTCAAACCATTGTTAATGTCAAAGCAGCAAGATTACTCTGTTACAGAGCTGGCTATCTCAAAGTAACTAGCGACCCAATATCAATTATGGAAACTGCAATTGCCAAATATTTTGCCTCCACAATTGCAACAAAAGTAGCAAATGATGCTGTACAAATTCATGGCGCTAATGGTTGTAGTTGTGATTATTCTGTTCAAAGGTATTTGCGCGATGCCAAAATTATGGAAATCATTGAAGGTAGCACTCAAATTCAAGAACTTACTATAGCCGAATATGGCTACCAAGAATATAAAATACCTGAAGCTATTTCGTTTCTGAATAATTAACGAGAAGTATAAAAATTAATGATTAATTTGAAATCTGAACAAATACATAGCGATGCATATCAACACAAAATTATTAAGTGCTTGGTGTGGGATTTAGATAATACTTTGTGGCATGGTGTGTTACTAGAGGATAAACATGTCAATTTACATGATGATGTAATTCATATTATTAAAACTTTAGATAGTCGAGGAATTTTACAATCAATTGCCAGTAAGAATGATCATAAGCGAGCAATGGACAAACTACAAGAATGGGGCTTGCAAGAATATTTTCTCTATCCTCAGATTAATTGGAACTCTAAAGCTCATTCAATTCAAAAAATTTCTCAATCGATTAACATTTCCCTAGAGAACATCGCTTTTATTGATGACCAGGATTTTGAATTAGCAGAAGTTAGGTGTTATTATCCGCAGGTTATTTGTTTTCAAGCATCAGATTTAAGGCAGCTTCTAGATATACCTGAAATGAATCCCTCTTTGATTACAGAAGATGCCAAACAAAGGCGAATGATGTACCTTAGCGATATAAATCGCAAACAGGATGAGGAGACATTCTTTGGCTCCCAAGAAGAATTTTTAGCAACTCTTAATATGCATTTGACTATTTCATCTGCACAAATTGAAGATTTACAGCGCGCTTCAGAACTAACAGTTAGGACTCACCAACTAAATACAACAGGTTATACATACTCCTATGAAGAACTCAATCATTTTCGACAATCAGATCAGCATAAACTGTTAATTGCCGAATTAAACGATAAATATGGGAATTACGGAAAAATCGGGCTGGCGTTAATTGAATGTCAACCTGATAAGTGGACAATTCAACTCTTACTAATGTCTTGCCGCGTTATGTCTAGAGGGGTAGGCACAGTTATATTGAACTATCTGATTAAATTAGCTCAAGATCATCATGTAACTTTATATGCTCAATTTGTTGCTAATAATCAAAATCGCATGATGTATATAACTTATAAGTTTGCGGGATTTGAAGAATTTAAAAGCTGTGAAAAATTGACATTATTAACACATAATTTTTCACAAGTTCAGCCATTTCCTGAGTATATGACTATAGAAATTAAAAATTAATTATATGGAGTTGGAAATCATGTCATCAGAAAGAGAAATTGTATCCTTAAAATATCAACTTTCCCCAGTCAAAAAAGCATTGCTGGAAAAACGCTTACAAGGGAAAAATGAAAAAAAATTATCCCCCTCTGCACGAGAACAACTACCGAAGATAGTACCTAATATAGAAGAGCGCTACCAACCTTTTCCCTTAACTCATATTCAACAAGCTTATTGGATTGGTCGCCAAGGCGATTTTGAACTAGGTAATGTATCCACTCATGGATATTTAGAAATAGAAACCGTCAATTTACACATCCCCAAATTACAAACAGCTTGGCAACGCCTGATTAATCAGCATGAAATGTTACGGGTAATCGTAGAAACTAATGGACAACAACGAATTTTGTCACAAGTACCGCCTTATCAGATTCCAGTCGTGGACTTGCGCGGTAAAAATCCTGATCTGGTGGTTGACCAATTGGCAGCCATTCGCGATCGCCTGTCTCACCAAATCTTCTCAGCCGACCAATGGCCCTTGTTTGAATTTTGTGCTGTTCAGTTAGATGAGAACAAAGTCAGGCTTTGTATTAGCTTAGATGTATTGATTGGTGATGCTTGGAGTTTTGAGATATTTTTGGGAGAACTAGCACAACTAATCCAAAATCCCGATTTTGATTTACCTCAATATCAACTTTCTTTTCGAGATTATGTTCTAGCGGAAATTGCCTTACGAGAGACAAAACTCTACCAGCGATCGCAAGCATATTGGCAATGTCGCCTCCCTACCCTACCAGCTTCTCCCGAACTACCTTTAGTTAAAAATCTAGCGAGTATCAATTCCCCCCATTTTGTCCGTCGCACAGGTAAATTGCCTAATTCTGTGTGGAGTCGCCTAAAAAATAGAGCTCGTGAGGATAATTTAACGCCATCAGGGTTAATTCTGGCAGCATTTGCCGAAATTATCACTCTTTGGAGTAAAAATCCCCAATTTACCATCAATATCACTTTATTTAATCGTCTGCCGATGCACCCGGAAGTCAATCAGATTGTTGGTGACTTCACATCCTTAAACTTGCTAGCAGTAGACAATTCCGGGCAAGATTCCTTTACAGCGCGATCGCAACGTATCCAAAAACAACTATGGCATGACCTAGAACATCGTTATTACAGTGGTGTGCAAGTATTACGAGATTTAGCACGCATCCAACAGCGCCCTTTTGGGGCATTAATGCCGGTTGTCTTCACCAGTATGCTTACCCAAGAAAGCCTCAGCCGAGAAAAATTCACCGATAATTCATCCAGCGCACAATCTGCATCTATCCATCGCCTGGGGGAACTAACATACATGATTACCCAAACCCCCCAAGTTTATCTAGACCATCAGGTATATGAAACAGCCGGAACTTTAGTATTCAGCTGGGATGCAGTCGAGGAGGTTTTTCCTCCTGGTTTGTTAGATGATATGTTTACTGCATATAGCAACTTCCTAGAAAACCTTGCGAATCATGATCAACTGTGGCAAACTCCCACTCGACAACTGCTACCAACCGCACACATCGCCCAACAAGCCGCAATCAATGCTACTCAGGTACAGCTTGCCGAATCAACTTTACTTCATGACTTGTTCTTAGCTCAAGTACCTTTGCACCCGCAAAAGGCAGCGATTGTAACTCCTCATTACAATCTAACTTATCAAGAGTTAAGTTTACGTGTTTACCAACTTGCTCACCAACTCCGGCAACTAGGTGCTCACCCCAACCAACTAGTTGCAATTGTCATGACCAAAGGATGGGAGCAAATCCTCGCCTCATTAAGTATCCTCGTTGCGGGTGCTGCATACGTACCCATTGACCCTAACCTCCCCCAAGAAAGGTGTTGGCATCTATTGCAACAGTCACAAGTAAAAGTAGTACTTACCCAATCTCCACTCGACGCCTCTTTAGAATGGCCACAATACATCACACGCCTGTGTATAGATCATCTCCCACCCCCCAGCCATATTGAACTACTCGAATCTGTGCAGCAACCTGATGATTTAGCCTACGTCATCTACACTTCTGGTTCTACTGGCTTACCTAAAGGAGTAATGATTAACCATCAAGGTGCCGTCAATACTATCCTTGACGTTAACCAGCGTTTTAAAGTGACCGCAGAAGACAAAGTATTTGCCCTGTCATCCCTCAGTTTCGATTTGTCAGTATACGACATCTTCGGCACTCTCGCCGCAGGAGGAACCCTGGTAATCCCCGATGCAGAGTCCACTAAAAATCCGGCTGATTGGGTGCAGTTAATCACTCAACAGCAGATAACTATTTGGAATTCGGTACCAGCATTAATGCAGATGCTAGTTGAGTATGTAGGCGATGAACATTCATCCTTACCTCAATCACTACGGTTAGTCATGTTAAGCGGGGATTGGTTGCCTGTAAGTTTACCTGAACAAATTCGTACTTTGTTGAAAAATGCCCAAGTGATCAGTTTAGGAGGCGCGACAGAAGCCTCGATTTGGTCAATTTTCTACACTATTGACCAAGTTGATCCCACCTGGAAAAGTATCCCTTACGGTCGTCCCTTAGCAAACCAACACTTTTACGTCCTGAATGCCGCACTAGAACCTTGTCCTACCTGGGTTTCTGGACAGCTTTACATTGGCGGGGTCGGACTAGCATTAGGCTACTGGCACAATCCCGAAAAAACCAATAGCAGCTTCTTCATTCATCCTCAAACTCAAGAGCGATTATATAAAACTGGTGACTTAGGCAGGTATTTACCAGATGGCAATATTGAATTCCTCGGACGAGAAGATTATCAAGTGAAAGTTAATGGCTATCGCATCGAATTGGGTGAGATTGAAGCAACTCTAGAACAACATTCTGCTGTCAAAGAGGTAGTAGTAACTGCTGTAGAAGAGTTCAAAGATAATCAGCAATTAATAGCCTATATAGTGCCGAATGAGAATGCCTCTAGTCTTTTTCAAACCGAATCTACGGACTTTTTCCACATCCAACAACTTTGGCCTTCTTTAGTCAAAACTGGACACCAACAAGCACAGCAGAATTTTTGGGATATCGACCTGCAAACCTTTTCGCAATTTTGGCAACACCAAAACTATTTATATGTGATTTCCGTATGTCGTGCCCTGAGAAAACTGGGTGTTTATCATACAGTAGGGCAAAACTATAACATTGATGATTTGCTCTGTCAATGTCAGATTGCCCCTCGTTACCGCAAATGGTTAGAGAGAGCATTAAAAGAACTAGTAAAAGAAGGGTTATTACAGCAAAATGGTGAAGTGTTTACCAGCCTCAGGGAATTCCCTAATTTTGTTGCTCAAAATCTCCCAGCAGACGTGGCAGCAATACTGTCACAAAGTAATGAATTTACTAAAGTTTGGTTAGAAATTTTAACACCAGATAATACAGAAAACCTGGCAGATATTATTACTGAAAGTGTACATTCTGCCCAATTTTATGTTGATGAAAAGATTACAGCTTTCTATCAAAAAATGTTTGGCTATTGCCATGCTATTTTTCGGGAAATTATCAAAACTGTAGTGCAAAATTTGCAGCCAGACCAATACCTACGGATTTTAGAAGTCGGCGGTGGTTATGGTTCTAGTACAATGCATTTATTGCCACTTTTACCACCAGAGAAAACTTCTTATGTTTTCACTGATATTTCTCAATTTTTTCTTCAGAATGCTCAGGAAAAGTTTGGTAATTATCCCTTCGTTAGTTATGATCTCTTAGACTTTGATCAAAATCCTCAAGAACAAGGTTATCAAGCCCATAGTTTTGATGTAATTATTGCCTCCAGTGCCCTGCACGACACTCGTAACATAGAGAAAACATTGCAGTATCTTAACTCTTTGCTGACTGCCAATGGTTTACTATTCATCATTGAAGAAACTAAATTTCACCGTTCTTTTGATTTGCACATGGGCATTCAGCAGGGATTTGATCGATTTGCAGATGAACCCTTAAGGTCTAATCATCCCCTGCTATCTAGAAAACAATGGCAAAAAATTCTCTCCCATCAAGGATTTGTAGAAAGTGTAGTTTTTAATCACCCAGGTTACATTGCTGATTTTATCGGCATTGATGTTTTGGTTGCTCGCAGTTCACCCACAGTCAGTCGCTTTTATCCCCAACAATTGCGAGATTTTCTTGCCAAAAAGCTGCCTGAGTATATGATACCCGCCAATTTTATTCTCCTGGATGCTCTGCCCTTGACCGCCAACGGAAAATTAAATCGCCTCGCTTTACCAACTCTCAAAGGTCGTCGTCCAACTTTGCCAACGACTTATGTGATGCCGCAAACCAAGACAGAAAAAGCTATTGCCTCAGTTTGGCAAGAAGTACTACAAGTTAAACAAGTGGGAATTCAAGATAATTTCTTTGATTTGGGAGGCGATTCATTACTACTAGTAAAAATGCAAGTCAAATTGACAGAAATATTAAACACAGAGTTACCAATTATAGAAATGCTGAAATATCCAACAATAGCATCTCTGACTGAATATTTCAGCCAACAAAAAAGTAGAGAAATGGCATCTAAACAAGGTCGCGATCGCGCTCACTATCGTCATGTTTTGAAATCTGCTAGAAATCAACAACGCAAATCTGCCACAAGCGACAATTAATTATTTTTTATGAGCAATAATTCCGAAATAGCTATTATTGGGATGTCCTGCCGTTTTCCAGGGGCAAATAATATTGATGAATTTTGGCAAAATTTACGCGATGGTGTCGAATCTATTTCCTTTTTTGATGAGCCAGAACTTCTGACTTCAGGTATAGATGCAACCTTGCTCAATCATCCCAATTATGTCAAAGCCAATGGGGTGATATCTGGCATTGATATGTTTGATGCTGCTTTTTTTAACTTTAGTGCTAGGGAAGCAGAAATGCTAGACCCACAACATCGTCTATTGCTGGAACACGCCTGGGAAGCCATAGAACAGGCAGGTTACGACACAGAAAGCTATACAGGTGCTATTGGTATTTATGCAGGTTCAGAAATCAGCACTTACCTACTGCATAACATTTATCCACAATTAGAACCACAAGAGCAATTTTCCGCCATCCTGGCTAACGATAAAGATTATCTCTGCACACGAGTATCCTATAAATTAAATCTGAAAGGGCCTGCGGTCACAGTTCAAACTGCCTGTTCGACTTCTTTAGTTGCGATCCACTGCGCTTGTCAAAGTTTACTTAACGGTGAATGTGATATGGCCTTGGCAGGTGGTGTTTCCGTCCGCACTCCCCCAAAATCTGGGTATTTGTATCAAAAAGACATGATATTTTCCCCAGACGGACACTGCCGCAGCTTTGATATCCAAGCACAGGGAACAGTTTTCGGTAGTGGTGTAGGTATAGTTGTCCTCAAGCGGTTAGCTGATGCGATCGCTGACAAAGATTGCATTCACGCTATCATCAAAGGTTCAGCCATTAATAACGATGGTTCTCTCAAACTTGGTTATACAGCTCCTAGTATCGACCAGCAAACGAGTGTGATTGCAGAAGCTCAATCCATTGCCGCAGTTGAGCCACAAACCATCACCTACATTGAAGCCCACGGTACAGCCACAGAACTCGGTGACCCGATTGAAATTGCTGCACTTACCCAAGCATTTCCCATTACCAATCAACGTCAAAGTTGGTGTGCCATTGGTTCAGTCAAAACTAATATTGGACATTTAGGTTCAGCTGCTGGGGTAGCTGGTTTAATTAAAACTATCCTCGCCCTCAAACATCAACAGATTCCCCCCACATTACATTTTGTCGCCCCTAATCCCAAAATTGATTTTCTCAATAGTCCCTTTTACGTCAACACTCAACTTTGTCAATGGCAACCAAGCAACACTCCTCGCCGTGCCGGTGTTAGTTCTCTCGGCGTTGGGGGGACAAATGTGCATATTGTTCTCGAAGAAGCGCCCTTGCCAATGCCGTTGCCCAATTCCCCACCGTGGCAGTTGCTGGTCTTATCTGCTCAAACCCCTACCGCTTTGGCAACAGCGACAACTAATTTAGCCACTCACCTGCAACAGCATCCCCAACTAAATTTGGCTGATGTTGCCCATACACTGCAAGTTGGTCGCCGTGCTTGGGATTATCGCCAAATCACCGTCTGCCAAAACCTTAAAGATGCCATCATCGCCCTATCCGATCCGCAACGAGTTATTGCCCACCACCTCAAACCTAGTCATCGCCCCGTCGTCATGATGTTTTCTGGACAGGGTACGCAGTACGTCAACATGACAAGGGAACTTTACCAGACTTCTTCTAGCTTTAGCGAACATATTGATCGCTGCTGTCAAATACTGACACCGCATTTAGGTTTCGACCTGCGAACATTGCTGTACCCCAATCCAGACCAAATCGAAGTCGCATCGGCACAACTGCTACAGACCGCCATTGCCCAACCTGCACTGTTTGTGATTGAGTATGCCTTAGCCCAGTTCTATATAGAATTGGGAATAAATCTAGTTGCCGCCATTGGTCACAGCATCGGGGAATATGTCGCCGCCACCCTAGCAGGTGTATTCTCTCTGGAAGATGCTTTAGCTGTAGTTGCTGCTAGAGGACAATTAATGCAACAACTACCACCCGGTAGTATGTTAGCTGTGCCACTATCTGAGTTCCAAGTGCAACCGCTTTTAGGCACAACCCTTTCCCTTGCAGCCATTAACGGATTATCTGCCTGTGTTGTGTCTGGTGCGACAGCAGATATAGAAGCACTACAAAACCATCTCGTAGCTCAAGGTGTGAATTGTCGTCGTCTGCATACTTCCCATGCCTTTCATT
Organism: Nodularia sp. (in: cyanobacteria); assembly: GCA_007692755.1. GTDB lineage: Bacteria > Cyanobacteriota > Cyanobacteriia > Cyanobacteriales > Nostocaceae > Nodularia. The sequence continues at coordinate 56,808 of REBL01000078.1, forward strand.
CAGGGATGATGCAGCCAATTGTTAACCCTTTTACTGAACGAGTCCAACAAATTCATCTTCGACCTCCTCAAATTCCCTACATATCTAACGTCACCGGCACCTGGATTACAGAACAACAAGCCACGGATGCCCACTATTGGGCAAAGCATCTGCGGCAAACCGTGCGTTTTGCATCAGGTTTGCAAACATTGCTGAAGGAATCCTCACCAATTTTATTGGAAGTGGGGCCTGGTCGAACATTGAGTAAACTTGCCAAACAGCACCCAGATCCTGCTTTGGCTGTGTTCACTTCGGTACGCCATCCCCAAGAAGACCAATCAGATGTAGCATTTTTATTAAATACAATTGGTCAGATGTGGTTATTGGGAGTTAAACTCAATTGGTCAGGATTGTATCCTCATGAATCACGCCAACGTCTCCCCTTACCAACTTATCCCTTTGAACGTCAGCGCTATTGGATTGAACCCCCTCAACTCAGACAACATCAGCCTGTTTCTGCCTCACCAAGTCAGAAATTAGATATTGCTGACTGGTTCAATATGCCTTTTTGGAAGCAATCTGCACCGCCCTCTTTACTGCCAACCAGGAACTTACTGCCCCGTCCAGACTCCTGTACACTGGTATTTCTCGATGACTGCGGTGTAGGTTCCCAATTGGTAGAACAGCTAGAACAAGCAGGGACAAATGTGGTAGTGGTTAAAATCGGTCAGGTTTTCTCACCATTGAACATACACCCCACAGTCTATACCCTCAATCCCGAACAACCCGATGACTACAAAGCTTTGCTGAAGGCACTGCTAGCCAATAATCAGTATCCTCAGACAATTGTGCATTTGTGGAATATTACATCTGTAAATTCTGCAAATCCTATTTTGGCAGATTTTGACCGCTTTCAAAGCATAGGATTCTATAGCTTACTGTTTCTGGCTCAAGCACTGGCAAAACAAAATTGTCATGACGAGTGCCAAATTACAGTTATCTCCAACACCATGCAGCTAGTAACTGGAACCGAATATCTGCATCCAGAGAAAGCAACTTTACTCAGCCCGATTAAGGTCATACCGCAAGAATACCCCCATATTAGTTGTCGCAGTATTGATATTGAATTACCCAATACTCACCAACAACAAGCAAAACTCATCCAGCAGTTATTAGCTGAACTTAATCACCCTACTTATGATTCAAACATTGCTTACCGCCATCATCAGCGCTGGGTGCAAACCTTTGAAAAAGTACAATTTGAGACAACACCAGCCACAGTACCTGTATTAACTACTCAAGGAGTATATCTAATTATCGGTGGACTAGGAAATCTGGGATTTATCCTCGCACAACATCTCGCCCAGAACTTCCAAGCCAAACTGATTCTCACAGGACGTTCGCTTTTACCCCAGCGTCATGAATGGTCTCAATGGCTATCTAATCATGACCAGGACAACAAAATTAATCGCCAAATTCGCCAAATTTTAGAACTAGAAAAACTCGGTGCAGAAGTCTTAGTTTTCAGCGCTGATATAGCTAATTTATCACAAATGCAAAATGTAATATCTCAAGCAGAAGCACATTTTGGGCAAATTAATGGCGTAATTAATGCGGCGGGTATTACTCAGAATTTTGCTGCTATTGGCAGTATGCAAACAACAGATTGTGAACAGCAATTTATTGCCAAAATTCAAGGGCTAGTTGTTCTAGAAAAACTCTTGCAGCATAAACACTTAGATTTTTGCTTATTAATGTCTTCACTATCATCAGTTTTAGGAGGGGTGGGACTGATTGCTTATGCAGCAGCTAATCTCTTTATGGATGTATTTGTCCAATGGCATAATCAAAATAATTCTCTGCCTTGGATGACTGTTAACTGGGACGGTTGGGACTTAGAAAATCCCCAGCAGCCACCGCGCAAATTTGGATTAGGCAAAACGGAATTTTTAATTAAACCAGAACAAGGTATTAAAGCATTTGAGTATATTATATCCAGACATGATATCAATCAAATTGTAGTTGCCACTGGTGAATTATCAGCCAGAATTAATCAATGGATTAAACCTGGGGCTTTACGAGCTAGTAATACTATTGAAAAAACAGATGCTGCCTCACTGTATCCCAGATATCATCCATCCCAAAACTATGTTGCTCCGAGAAATGAAATTGAGCAAATACTAATTAATATCTGGCAAAAAAATCTTAAAATTCAACAAATAAGTATTCATGATAACTTCTTTGAATTAGGTGGAGATTCATTAATAGCTGTACAAATTCTGGCTCAAATGCGCGAAACATTCCAAGTTGATTTAGTTGTTAGTAATCTATTTGACAAACCTACTATTGAGGGTATAGCAGCACATATCGTGAAAATTCGTCGGGCTGTTGAACAATTACCAACTCCGAATCATGAGACGTTAAACGAAAGAGAGGAAATTAAATTTTGAACTCAATAGCAGAATTTTTATCCCATCTGAATGAATTAGATATCAAGATTTCTACTGATGGAATTAGTTTACACTGTAATGCTCCCAAGGGGAAATTAACACCTAACCTACGCACTCAGTTAGCTGAATATAAAACAGAAATTATCAAGTTTTTAAATCAGGATAATTTGACAATTAGGTATCCCGAATTCGCCAAAATAGTACCTAATTTGAAAGAACGTTACCAACCATTTCCTCTGACTGATATTCAACAGGCGTACTGGATTGGCCGCCAAGCAGATTTTCAGCTAGGTAACGTATCAACACATACCTATGTAGAAGTTGAAAAAGCCAATTTAGACCCTGAATGTTTAGAAAAAGCCTGGCAGCGATTGATTGAACATCACGAGATGTTACGGGCAATTGTGCAACCTGATGGACAACAGATAATCTTACCACAAGTCCCTGCTTATAAAATAAAAATTATGGATTTGCGGGGGAAAAATCCTGAGTTTGTCACTAGTCAATTGGCCGCAATTCGCGATCGCCTGTCTCACCAAATCCTCCCATCTGATCAATGGCCATTGTTTGAGTTGCAAGGTGTTCAGTTAGATGAAGATAAACTACGATTGTGTATTAGTTTTGACTTGCTCATTAGTGATGCTTGGAGCTTTGAGATATTTTTAAATCAACTAGCTCAATTAATTCAAAATCCTGATATTGATTTACCTACCTATCAAATATCTTTTCGAGATTACGTTTTAGCGGAAATTGCCTTACGAGAGACAAAACTTTACCAGCGATCGCAAGAATATTGGCACAATCGTTTAGCAACTTTACCACCCTCACCGGAATTACCACTACGCCAGAATCTGACCACTATTCAACATCCCTATTTCGTCCGACGCACGGGTCAATTACCTACAGATGCATGGCATCGCCTCAAAAAAAGAGCTAGAAAGGCCAATTTAACAACTTCTGGGGTATTAACAGCAGCTTTTGCCGAAATACTCACTATCTGGAGTCAAAACCCACGTTTTACTATTAATCTGACTTTATTTAATCGTCTACCGTTGCATCCTCAAGTTAATCAGATAGTTGGTGACTTTACTTCATTAACTTTACTAGCAATAGAAAATTCTTTTCAGGATACCTTTACTGTGCGATCGCAGCGTATCCAAAAACAACTCTGGCAAGATTTGGAACACCGTCATTATAGTGGTGTGCAAGTATTACGGGATTTAGCACGACAACAAGAGCGATCGCTAGAAGCACTAATGCCTGTTGTGTTTACTAGCACTCTCACCCATGAAAATTTAACCCACGACACCTCTAAGCCGCAATATTCTTCTCAAACGCAGTTGGGCGAAATTGTTTATAGTATTAGCCAAACACCCCAAGTCTATTTAGACCATCAAGTTTATGAACAAGAAGGGAATCTCGTTTTTAATTGGGATGCCGTTGAAGAGGTTTTCCCACCGGGATTGTTGGATGATCTGTTTGCTGCTTATAGCAATTTTCTCCATCGTTTAGCCGATGAAGATGAACTATGGCAAACCACAACTAGGCAATTGCTACCAGATCACCAAATTCAGCAACGAGCTATAATTAATGCCACTGCAACACCCATTGCGGAATCAGCTTTACTCCATACTTTGTTTTTGGATCAAGTACCACGACATCCACACAAAGCAGCTGTTGTGACCACACAGCGCACCTTCACTTATCAAGAGTTAAGCGATCGCGCTCACAGTATTGCCCAGCAACTGCAACAATTAGGTACTCATCCCCAGCAACTAATAGCAATTGTGATGCAGAAAGGCTGGGAGCAAGTTGTCGCCGCACTGGGCATCTTGATCTCAGGTGCAGCATACGTCCCCATTGACCCAGAACTGCCTAGAGAACGGCGCTGGTATCTATTACAACAGGCAGAAGTCCGAGTTCTACTCACCCAATCCCATCTTGACAGCATCCTGGATTGGCCAGAGGGTGTGCAGCGCTTGTTTGTCGATACTGATCAAGCAGTATGTTCTCAACCTTTAGAGTCAATCTCCACACCATTAGACCTAGCCTATGTCATCTATACCTCCGGTTCTACTGGAATGCCCAAAGGAGTCGCGATCGCTCATCAAGCTGTGGTTAACACAATTGTTGATATGAATCGGCGCTTTCATGTCAATGCCGATGACCGATTTTTAGCCTTATCTTCTCTGAGCTTTGACTTATCTGTATATGACATTTTCGGGACTCTAGCCTCTGGAGGAACCTTAATTATCCCCGATGCAGCTAGTAATCAAGACCCATTGCACTGGGCAGAACTCATTGCTCAACATCAAGTTACCATCTGGAACTCCGTCCCGGCTCTCATGCAGATGTTAGTAGATGATCATGTCACTCATCCTCATGTCATCTGCAATAGTCTCAGACTCGTCTTACTAAGTGGTGATTGGATACCCCTCAGTTTACCTGAAGCCATTAAATCTTTATCCTTGGGGGTGGAAGTTGTCAGTCTGGGTGGTGCGACAGAAGCTGCAATTTGGTCAATTTTTTATCCCATTTCCCAAGTTGACCCCACTTGGAAGAGTATTCCCTATGGTCGCCCCCTAGCAAACCAAAGTTTTAATGTACTTACAGAAACATTAGAACCTTGTCCCACCTGGGTTGTTGGACAATTATATATCGGTGGCATGGGACTAGCTCAAGGATATTGGCGGGATGAGGTAAAAACCCAAGCCAGCTTCATAATTCACCCCTGCACTGATGAACGATTATATAAAACTGGCGACCTTGGCTATTACTTACCTGATGGCAACATTGTTTTTGTTGGACGGTCAGACTTACAAGTAAAAGTGCAAGGTTATCGCATTGAGTTAGGAGAAATAGAAACAGCACTTGAGCAATTATCTGCGGTGAAGCAAGCAGTCGTACAAGCCATCACAGCACGCCATGATTCTCAGCGATTAATTGCCTATATTGTCTTGTACTCGGCAACGGTAACAGAGGCAGCACTGCGCCAGCAATTACAGGAGAAGTTACCAGATTATATGGTGCCTTCTCAGTTGATATTTTTAGATAGTTTACCACTCACACCCAATGGAAAAATAGACCGTCAAGCGCTACCTTCTGTCCCAGAAATAGTGCGATTAAATTCTCAGGAAACGAGTATTAGTAATCATGCGATCGCTCTCCAAATTACACAGGTAGTACAAAGCGTACTTAATATTACCACCATCAGCACTCAGACTAATCTTTTGGCAATGGGAGCTACATCCGTGGATATTATCAAGATAGCCAATCAGTTAGAGCAACAGTTTAGCTATCGCTTGCCTATTAAGGATTTGATGCGTTTAGCAACTATTGATGATATCGCTAAATATTACGAAGAACATTTACTTACAGCCAAGCCAGAAGTATCAAAATACTTAACCCACACCTATCAACCCATCATTGAACTAGAAGAACGCCAACAATTTAAAAAATTGCGTTTAGGTTTGCGTCCAGTGGATAGCGATTCCCCTAAAAATCAGTTAATTATACCTGATTTAAGTGATAATTTAAAACATAATTATCTCACAAGACGCAGTTCTCGCCAGTTCCAGCAACAGCCAATTCCCTGGGAAAAATTTAGTCAATTTTTAAGTTGTTGGCAACAAAGTTTCATCAATGGTCAACCCAAATTTTTATATGCTTCGGCTGGGGGACTTTATCCAGTTCAAGCTTATCTTTATATTAAACCTAACCGCATTGCAGGTTTATCAGCAGGTATCTATTATTATCATCCAGTAGAACATCAGTTAATAGCGTTACAACTCCATAAAGAAATTGAACGCAACATCCACGGGGTACAAAATCAACTGATTTTTGATGAAAGTGCTTTTTCTATATTTCTTATTGGGCAACTCGCCGCTATAGCCCCAATGTACGGTGAATTAAGTCGAGATTTTTGTCTGATAGAAGCTGGATTAATGACCCAAGTTCTAGAAATGTCTGCTGCTGAATCTGATATTGGATTATGCCAAATTGGTGCTTGTGATTTTGAGCGAGTACGAAATTTATTTGCATTAGAACCAAGTCATATTTATCTTTACTGCTTACTGGGAGGAAAAATTGAGCTACAAGACCAACAAATTAACCTGAAAACAGTTACTAATAGTGAGGATTGGGAGGAAGGAACATTATGATCACTACTGAGTTTTTAGCTAAAGTCCAGGACGCAGGCATAAAACTTTGGGTTGAGGAAGAAAAACTTTGCTATCGCGCTCCTAAAGGTGTCATCACGCCACTTTTGCGAACCGAATTACAGCAACACAAAGCAGCGATTTTAGAGTTATTAACTCAAACAAAAACCACTGCCATTTCGTCCCTAAAGCAAATTGTTCCAGAGCCAGAAAAACAGCATTTGAGCTTTCCCTTAACTGATATTCAGCAAGCTTATTTAATTGGTCGTAGTGGCGCTTTTGAATTAGGAAATGTAGCAGCTCATGCCTATTTTGAAATTGAAGGTAGCAATATTGAGATAAGCAGATTTAATACAGCTTTAAATCTAGTAATTGAGAGACACGGAGTTTTACGCACAATGATCTTGCCCAATGGGCAACAGCAAACTCTAGAGAAAATTCCTCCTTATGAAATTGCTGTGTTAGATTTAAGTTCGCAAACTCCTGAACAAGTTAATTCTCAATTGCAAATGCTGCGCGATCGCCTGTCGCACCAGATTCTGCCGACTAACCAATGTCCTTTATTTGAGATTTGCGCTTCTCGACTGAACAACCAAAAAATGCGACTGCATTTCAGTCTTGATCTGCTAATTGCTGACTTTTGGAGTTGCCAAATCTTTTTAAAAGAACTGCTGACACTGTATCAAAATCCCCAGGCAATTCTCCCTCAACTGGAAATATCATTTCGAGACTATGTACAAGCTGTGATCACCTTTCAGGCTTCATCCTTGTATCAACGCTGTTTGGATTATTGGCATAAATCTCTACCTACCTTACCGCCTGCACCCACATTACCACTAGCAAAGCATCCTAGTTTAATTAAGCACCCTCAATTTACTCGCCGTAGCCATAAGTTAGACAACAAAACTTGGCTTCATATCAAAAACCGCGCAATACAATTAGGCTTAACTCCATCGGGGTTACTTTGTGCCGCCTTTGCAGAAGTTCTCGCACATTGGAGCGAAAATAGGGAATTTTCCCTTAACGTCACCTTATTTAATCGTTTGCCTTGCCATCCCCAAGTGCAAAACATTATGGGGGACTTCACTACAACAATTTTACTCAAGATAGACAATTGTGCAAATACCTTTAGCCAACGAGCCACAAGACTGCAAACACAACTATGGGAAGATTTAGAATACAGTCAAGTTAGCGGCATTCAAATTCTGCGGGAACTGGCCAAGCGTTGCGGTAACGTCCTGGGGGCAATCATGCCGATTGTATTTACCAGTAACCTAATTGCGGACAGCACTCAAGAACACGACATTTTTAATCAATTGTTTTCCGAAGTATATGGGATTAGCCAAACACCCCAAGTTTGGCTAGATCATCAGGTGTTTGAAAGCAATGGAATTCTTAGTTTCAATTGGGACACTGTGGAAGAAATTTTTCCCCCAGGGCTATTAGATGATATGTTTGCTGCCTACTGCCAGATATTAGAATTATTAGCCTGGCAAGAACAAGTGTGGCATGAGCCAAGAGCCAATTTGGTATCGCTACCACCGCCACTAGTGAAAAATACTACCGCCGCCACCCGTACTTCAGAACTACTCCACACCCAATTCATCAAGCGATCGCAACAGCATCCACAGCAAACGGCGATTATTACAGATCACCAGACTCTAACTTACGCTGCCTTATATCGCCATAGCAATCAGCTAGCGCACTGGCTCCGCCAAAGAGATGTGCGTTCTAACACCCTAGTTGCAGTCATCATGGAGAAGGGATGGGAACAAGTTGCAGGTGTACTAGGAATCTTGATTTCCGGCGCTGCCTATTTACCCCTTGACCCAGCTTTACCTCAAGAGCGGTTGTGGCATTTGCTAGCACAGGGCAACATTCAGCTAGTACTAACTCAATCTTGGCTAACTTTAGCATTGCCAGACTATATTGAGCGACTATGTGTAAATGATGACAAAGTTGTTAACCAAGAATCTGACCAACCTCTAGATCCCATTCAGACCCCCCAAGATTTAGCCTATGTGATTTATACTTCTGGCTCTACGGGCTTACCCAAAGGGGTGATGATTCATCATCAAGCTGCCATAAATACCATTTTTGATATCAACCAGCGCTTTAAAATTAGTTCTCGCGATCGCCTGCTGGCGCTTTCTTCCCTGAGTTTTGATTTATCTGTTTACGATATCTTCGGCACCTTGGCGGCTGGGGGAACCATAGTTATACCTTCCGCTTCCGCCACCCCAGATCCTGCCCATTGGGTACAGCTGATTGCCCAACATCAGGTGACAGTTTGGAACTCGGTACCTGCTTTAATGCAAATGTTGGTGGATTACAGCACAAGTCGCCACGACATGATGCTTAATCCACTGCGATTAGTGTTATTGAGTGGTGACTGGATTCCCCTAACCTTACCCCATGCCATAAGAAATTTAACTGATGAACCCCAAATTATCAGTTTAGGGGGAGCCACAGAAGCATCCATCTGGTCGATTCTCTACCCCATCACCACAGTTGATTTAACTGGAAACAGTATTCCCTACGGTCAACCCATGCTGAACCAGCAAGTCTATGTCTTAAACGCAGCATTAACACCTTGCCCTGTTTGGGTACCAGGGTCTTTGTACATTGGAGGCATGGGACTGGCACAAGGGTATTGGCAAGACGAAGCTAGAACTCGCGCCAGCTTTATCACTCATCCGCAAACTGGGGAAAGATTGTATCGTACAGGCGATCGCGGACGTTACCTCCCCGATGGGAATATTGAGTTAATCGGTCGAGAAGATTTCCAAGTCAAAATCCAAGGTTATCGCATTGAGTTAGGGGAAATTGAAGTTACCTTAGAGCAGCATCCAGGGGTTCAAAGGGTTTTAATTACGGCTATGGGTGAACAGCATGACCACAAAAGCCTTGTTGCTTATGTAGTTACCCGCTCAGGAGCTACTCCCACCACTGATGAACTGCGGGGCTTTTTGCGAGAAAAGCTACCCAAATACATGGTACCTTCAGTTTTCATTTACCTCGATACCTTACCTTTAACAACCAACGGCAAAATAGACCGCAAAGCACTACCTGTCCCTGATTCTACCAGACCACAACTTGAGCAGACTTTTGTAGCTCCTCGTACTCCCCTAGAGGAAATACTAGCAAAAATATGGATTCAGGTTTTAGGTGTAGCTCAGGTGGGCATTGAAGATAATTTTTGGGAATTAGGGGGTAATTCCTTACAAATTACCGAACTTATGGCTTTGGTACGAGATACTTTACAGGTGGAGTTACCTCTAGCCAGCTTTTTTGAAACACCTACGATCTCTGGACTGACTCAAGCCATTAATATTGTCCTGTCAGCTGGCTCATCCACGGTGGTGACAGCAACAACAACCGCAGATTTAAATGCTGAAGCAGTCCTTGACTCTGCTATTTGCCTTGATATCTTACCAGTTAGGCAAGCAATAGCACCCAATCAGATATTACTAACAGGAGCCACCGGTTTTCTAGGAGCTTATTTACTCTTTGAACTCCTACAGCAAACCTCATCTGATATTTATTGCTTAGTGCGTGCGGCTAATATAGCCGCAGGTAAAGCCAAAATTCACAGTAAACTCAAATCCTATGGGCTGTGGTATCCAGATTTAGCATCAAGAATTATCCCGGTTTTGGGTGATTTATCTCAACCTGGTTTGGGTATTTCCCCTGAGCAATTTCAACTCTTAGCAACTTCCATAGATGCTATTTATCATAATGGCGCATTGGTTAATTTTGTTTATCCCTACTCAGCTCTCAAAGCTACCAATGTTTCAGCAACTCAAGAAGTATTAAAATTAGCTAGCCAAGTTAAAGTTAAGCCAGTTCACTTTATTTCCACAACAGGTGTATTTCCTGCGGCTCCAACGTCATCACAGGTAATTTATGAAGCCGACAGTATTGACCACAATGCAATACTTACAGGTGGTTATGTGCAAAGTAAATGGGTTGCGGAAAAGCTAGTGACTTTAGCCAGCGATCTCGGTATTCCTGTTTGTATTTATCGACCGGGATTTATTACAGGAAATAGCCGCACTGGTGTCTGTAGTTTGAGTGATTTTCTTTCAACCACCATCAAAGGCTGTATTCAACTGGGTATGGCTCCAGATTTGGATGTCAAAGTCGATATGACTCCTGTGGATTTTGTCAGCCGAAGTATTGTACATCTATCTCGCCAAGAGACATCTTTGGGCAAGAAGTTTCATTTAGTGAATCCCCAACCTCTAACTTGGAATCAAATCACAACATGGATTCAATCCTGCGGTTATGAACTCCAACAAGTGGCTTATGAGCAATGGATTTTAGAGTTAATCAAAGTTCCTAAACTATCTCTAAGCAGTGCCTTTCGGGCATTAATCCCGTTTTTCATCTCTTCGCAAGAGCGAATTACTCATTCAGGATTGCTAGAGCTTGATTGCCAAAATACCCTGAATGGACTGGCGAATACGGATATTGTCTGTCCACCTGTTAATAACGAACTACTGTGGACTCAATTTTCTTACTTCATGCAGGAAGGTTTTCTGGAAAAGCCAGGGGTGATGTCTGCTAATTGACCAGCGATCGCCTATAATTTCCCATCTGCCTAAATATAATGATAATCTTTTTCAAATCTAAAAAAATTACCACCGTGTTGAGGAGTGAATGTCTGTGTTGAGTTTGTGGAAATTGAACTTGTGGAATTTGTTAGTTAAGAAGGGTTTGGTTTCACTATCAATGATGCTGTTGGTGAACGCTCTGACTACTTCTGCTTTAGCAGCGGGTGATGATTTGGTCACTGATGCTAAAGCAGTGGAAAGTGATGTTACGATTTCTCAATGGAAAAAGATTGCAGATACTTTCACCAAGAGACAATTTTCCCCCCAGGCTCAACATAAAATATCACAGGCAGGTGTCAGTGAAATCCTGCAAGTAACAGGAGTGCAGGTTAATTCTATTGACAAGGGTTTAGAAATAATTCTGGAAACCGCCGATGGTACAAAATTACAGGTTGTGAATCAAAGTCAAGGGAATAGCTTTATCGCTGATCTTCCCAACTCTCAGTTAAATTTACCCCCAAGTAATACCTTCAGCCAAGACAACCCCACCCCAGAAATTACTTCCATCACTGTCACCAATCAAGATGCGAATACTATTCGTGTGACGGTGACTGGTGAAGCTGGTGTCCCAGAAGTCCAGCTATTTGATGATGATCAAGGGTTAGTATTTATTTTTCCACCAACGGAATCTGCAAGCCAAGCAGAAACAGTCGAGCCTACAGACCAGACTGACTCCAGCGAACCAACGCCAACTTCCAGAGATGAAACAATTGAAATAACGGTTACAGCAGAGAAATTTGCAGCTGATGTTCAAGATATCCCCATCAGCATCACAGCGATTCCCGAACAAGAAATTGAAGATGCTCAAATTAGGTCTTTGAGTGATATTGCTGCCAATACTCCTAACTTTACTACCTTTTCTGGTGGAGGAGGCGATCGCTCTTTTCTCAACTACAGTATTCGGGGTTTAGGTAATGTCAACTTCTTTGGCAGTGATTCCGTGGGATTTTACATTGATGATGTTCCCATCGATACGGGAAATGCATCGGCTTTTCTCAACCTTAACTTAGTAGATTTAGAACGAGTAGAAGTGTTGCGGGGTCCCCAGGGAATTCTCTATGGTAGAAACTCTCAGGCAGGTGTAGTTAATATTATTACGCGTAAACCGACTAACACTTTTGAATTTAACAGCAATATTAGTTACGGCAATTACAATGCTTTCAATGCTGGAGCTAGTATCAGTGGGCCGCTAGTGGAAGATCGCCTATTTTATCGCCTGACGGGTAACTATTCATCAAGGGATGGTTTTTTAAACAATACATTTCTCAATGAGGATATAGACAACCAATCGGCGAGAAATTTCCGCTCACAATTGCTGTGGACACCCTCAGATAATTGGGAAATTGCTTTCAATACTGGCTTTGATGATGCTCGCGATGGTGGTGTGCCTTTCGTTTTTCTCGATCAGCCAGACCCCTTTACCACAGAACGAGATTTCAAAGGCTTTAATGACCTAACATCCAATACTCAATCATTGCGAGTCGCCTATAATCACTCCGACTTTCGCTTCACTTCCATTACTTCCCGACGTAACTCTAGACAAGACTATGAAACTGAAGGTGATTTAACCACAGCCGATATATTTCGAGTCATCCAAGAATTTGAAACTACAGTCTGGAATCAAGAATTCCGCCTCCAGTCACCGAGTAACACTGAGCAGTTGCAGTGGTTAGTGGGTAGTTATTTTGAATCTAGACAGGTCAATAATACAGATGATGGTTTACAAATTGGACCGGATGCGTTGTCAGCATTTGGCTTTCCCCAAGGAACCGATGTAGCTAACAGTGAAGTTCAGACTAATGTCTATGCTGTTTTTGGTCAAGTTAGTTATCGAGCAACTAACGCACTGACACTAACCACAGGATTAAGATATGAATCCACCAATAGCACCCTGCAACGCCTAGAGCGTACCTTTACTCCTGTGGATGGTGCTACGATGACCAATTTTTCTGCCCGTGATGTGGAAAATAATAGCTCTGCATTACTACCCCGATTCGCGATTGATTATCGCTTTAATCCTGATTTGATGGTATATGGCAGTGTTACCAGAGGCTTTAAACCAGGTGGTGTCAATTATCGTGCCAGTAGTGAAACTATTTTGACATTTGATGCTGAAAGGTCTTGGAATTATGAAGTGGGTTTAAAGTCTTCTTGGCTGGATGACAGATTAGCAGTCAATCTCGCGGTATTTCATAATCCAGTGCAAGATTATCAGGTAGTGTTTTTTGATGGCATTACGGGGTTACCTCAGAGAGTTGCCAATGCAGATGTCAGACTCACTGGAGCCGAGTTAGAGGTAAGAGCAGTACCTGTGACTGGACTAAATTTAATTGCTGGTTTTGGTTTGGTGAATTCGGAATTTACCGACTTTAGCGACCCGGCGACAGGTCAGAACTTTACTGGTAACCGACTGAATTTTGCACCCCAGTTTACTTATAATTTAGCCGCACAATATCGTAGTCCTTCCGGTATTTTGGGCAGGGTGGAATTACAGGGATTAGGCAAAACTTTCTTTGACGAAGCCAATACCCTCAAACAAGAACCTTACGCCCTTGTTAATGCGCGTTTAGGGTATGAAGCTGACAATTTTGGTGTTTATTTGTTTGCTAATAATATTTTCAACAACGAATATTTAACTTTCGTTTCTCCTGCTTTTGGCGGTAGAAATTTAGCCCTCTTTGGTGCGCCAACCACTTACGGGATTCAACTGCAAACTCGATTTTAAGCAAATTATTAGACCAATGCCTGCAATTAAGCAAGGCAATATCCTTTCCTCTTACCGGATTTTTCTGCTTGTGATACACACTAAAAGCCTGAAAAAACTAGGATTGCTCGGCAGTTTGTACGTGTCGCAGTCTATCCCTGTGATGTTTTTGTTTCAAGCATTGCCTGTTTTCATGCGTCAACAGGGAGCCTCTTTAGAAACTATTGGCTTACTTTCGCTATTGGCTCTACCCTGGATGCTGAAATTCCTTTGGTCTCCTTTGATCGACCGCTATAGCTTCACCAGACTAGGACATTATCGGTTTTGGATTATCTGCTTTCAATTGCTGTTTGCTAGTGCTACTGCTATTTGTGCCTTTCTTGACCTGCAAAATAACTTCCTACTCGGTTTTGTGTGTATATTACTCATCGGTTTCTTTTGTGCCAGTCAAGACATTGCTACTGACGCTTTGGCTGTGGGTTTGCTAGAAGCAGACGAACGAGGGTTAGGTAACGGAGTACAACTGGCAGGTAACAATTTAGGTGCAGTTTTGGGTGGGGGAGGAATGCTACTTTTGCTCAATCATTGGGGATGGCGAGCCAGTATGTTGAGTTTAGCGGCAATTGTGGTATTGGCGTTAATTCCCTTGTTATGGCATCGAGAGCGACAGCAGGAAGTCAAGGAAAGTTTATCTTCATCTTCTCAAGGTTACTTGCAGACGTTTATTCATTTCTACCGTCGTCCGGGAATGAAGCGTTGGTTATTGGTTTTAGTGCTGTATCTGGCCGGGGGTAGCATGGCTAGCCAAATGTTTCGTCCTTTGTTAGTAGATATTGGGTTGTCATTGACAGATATTGGTTTGTTGTTGGGAGTCGTGGCTTATGGTGCTGGTACCATTGGTGCCATTGTTGCTGGATTTTTCATTGTTCCCTGGGGACGCAAGCGATCGCTAATTATATTTGGCTTGCTGCAAGCTTTTTCTTTAGTTGCTTACCTATTACCAGCATCTGGAGTCACCCATTTGCCTGTTCTTTATTTAGTTGCTATCAGCGTCAACTTAACTTTCAGTATGGCTACCACAGCTACATTTACCATCATGATGGATCAGAGCAAGTTAGAAACGCCTGGTACGGATTACACAGTTCAAACTTCAGTAGTTTACTTTGGTGGCATTGTGGCCGCAGCGATGGGGGGTGGAATTGCGGCTAACGTTGGCTATCAGGGTTTATTCTCTATCAGCATCATCATTACTCTTCTCAGTCTAATTATTCTCCATAAAGTATTTGATGCAGGTCAATTAGCACCACAATCAATTGCTGAAGAAAGAAATTCGTAACTCACAATTACCAAATTGTCCTTGTTTTAAAAAACTTATACTTGAGACTATTAATAAGCTTTTTCATTTAAACTGGTAAACAAGCTTCAATCTTTGACTCTACCTAACACAATCATCTGAGAAATTTAGTCAAAAAGTAGAATTTTCCGGTAAAAATCACTAAAAACCTCACCCTAGAAGCCCAATGACCCATTTAAAACCACGCATAGTCAGTAATAACTAAGCCTGGCTCTGTATAAGCTAACAAAAGACTTGCATTAGCTTATTGATAAATATTGCAAAACTTAAATATTGAAGTAAACATGACTACTAGTTCTCCACCCAGCATTTTTCCATTGATAGCACCCTACAAAGGAAAATTAATCGCCTCTAGTCTGTTATCTTTAGTTGCCACAGCCTTGGGTCTAGTTCCTTTTATTCTCGTCTACATAATCGCCATTGCTCTTTTGCAACCACCTATTGACCAGACCTATATCTGGAAACTGTTGCTAGCTGGCTTTGTTGCCATTTTTAGCCGTTGGGTACTGCTGGCGATTTCTGGCAAACTCGCTCACATTGTTGCCTTTAGCACCCTTTATGACATCAGAATTAAATTATCAGAGAAGTTTGGCAAATTACCATTAGGATACTTTCAGCACAACTCCATTGGCACTTTAAAAAAAGTGATGAATGAAGATGTAGACTATCTCGAAGTCATGATTGCTCATGGTATTCCCGAAGGAATTGGCATGATAGCTACATTTGTATTCACCACTATTTATTTATTCGTTCTTGATTGGCGCATGGCAATGGCCTCTTTATCGGGTATTCCCATTGCTATTTTGGCTCAACAATTAATGTTTAAAGATTTACAACCTATCCTCACCGCATATTACTCGGCGCAAGACAGGATGAACTCAACCATTATTGAGTATGTCCAGGGGATGCCTGTAATTAAAGCATTTACTCAGACAACAGAATCATTTGCCAAGTATCAAAATTTAGTGCGGGAATACCATGAATTAGAGGAAGACTGGTCAAAACGTTCATTATTTCCTTGGACTTTGTTTACGATTAGCATTACTGCTAATTTGGTGGTAATTCTCCCTCTCGGTCTGTGGTTATGGTATCAGGGTAGCCTGGCAATACCAACATTCATGCTGTTTTTACTCTTGGGATTGGGGATGAGTTCGCCCTTAATTAAGCTGGTAGATTCGGCAGGAATATTTATTCAAACTCAAGAAGGGTTGAAGCGGATTTTCCATATTTTGAATGAACCACCTCTACCAGAACCTGAACAAGCTAGTATCCCGGAAAATTTAACTATCGAGTTGAAAAACGTAAATTTTTCTTATCAAGAAAAAGCTGTTTTACAAAATATCAATTTAGTGATTCCTCATGGGAGCATTACAGCCTTAGTTGGTCCGTCTGGTTCAGGCAAAACAACTATAGCTAGCTTAATCGCTCGGTTTTGGGATGTACCTGCTGGTGAAGTATGTTTGGGTGGAATTAATATCAAAAAACTGAATTTAGCAGATTTAATGGCAAAAATGGCGATTGTTTTTCAGAACGTAATTTTGTTTAATGACACGATTTATGAAAATATTCGCATGGGAAATTCTCAAGCAGATCAAGCGGCAGTAATTGCTGCTGCTAAAGCAGCGCGTTGTCATAATTTTATCACCGCTATGCCAGAGGGTTATCAAACAATTATTGGCGAAAAGGGCGCAAAATTAAGTGGTGGACAACAGCAGCGAATTTCTATTGCTAGGGCAATTTTAAAAGATGCGCCTATTGTCATTATGGATGAAGCGACAGCTTTTATAGATCCAGAAAATGAAGCCCAGATTCAAGAAGCGATCGCTACTTTAATTCAGGAAAAAACTTTGGTAATTATTGCCCATAGACTGTCGACTATTACGGAAGCTGACCAAATTATTCTATTAAATAAAGGTCAAATTATTGGTAAGGGTAAGCATGAAGAATTGCTGCAAACTTCAGCTTTATACCGCCAGATGTGGCATACACATATTGCTGCCCAAGGTTGGGCTTTTGAAGGAAAAGATTCTGTAGTAGTTGGTAATTAGTGGAATAAACAAATGATTAAAGATATGTTTGCTTTAGCAGGGGAAAGAAAGCCCCAACTAATCCAAGGGACGATTCTTCATGTAATTTCATCAATATTTGCTGCCGCCCCATATTTCTTTGTTTATCTCATCCTCAATGATCTATTTGCAGACTCGGTAAATACACAAAAGTTCATTAAATTGTTTGCAGGAATATTTATCTGTTTGTTGTTGCAAGGAGTGTTTTTATATTGGGCTAATTTACTTACGTACATCACCAGTTATCGTATGATTGGGGATTTACGTTTGCGTTTAGGTAACCATATTCGCCAACTGCCAATGGGGTTTTTTACTTCTAAACAAGTGGGAGACTTAAATGCATTGGTGACTGATGATATGAGCAAAATTGAGAATGTCCCGTCTTGGGTTTATGCTAAAATTATCAGTGCGATCGCTACACCAATATTTCTCTCAACTATTCTCTTGTTGATTGATTGGCGATTAACCTTAGCGACTCTGGCTTGTGTACCTATTGCTATCCTGATATATATCAATAGTCAAAAACTTCTACAAAATATAACGCTAGCGCAAAAACGCTCCACAATAGAAGCCAACTCCCGGATGATTGAATATATTCAGGGGTTAGCAGTACTGAAAGCCTTCAATCAAACTGGCGCTAGATTTGAGAAATTAACAACAGCCTTAGAAGATTACAAATGGGCTAATATCAACCTGATTAACAAACTAGTGATTCCTGCCGTAGCCTTTGCAGGGGTTTTAGAAGTAGGGTTTTTAGTCATTCTAGCTGTTGGTATGTACCTCTTGTTTGGAGGTAAATTAACAGTGCCAACTTTATTGTTATTCCTGGTTTTGGGTTTGCGATTGTATGTACCCTTATATGGACTATTTGATTTTTCTGCCCTGACACGGATGATGGACGCAGCATTAGTGCGAGTCATAGAGACACTCAATTTGTCAACTTTTTCTGAACCTCAACAACAGCAGAAACTGAAGTCATTTGATATTGAGTTGAAGAAAGTTTCATTTAGCTACGAAAATACGCCCACATTACAAGATATCAGCTTTCAAGTTCCTGAACATAGTCTGATTGCATTAGTTGGTGCCTCTGGTTCTGGAAAAACAACTATTACCAATTTGATCGCTCGATTTTGGGATGTAGATGCAGGAGAAATTTTAGTTGGTGGGGTGAATATTAAAGACCTGAAAACTGATGAATTATTATCACATATCAGTATGGTATTTCAGGATGTTTATTTATTTAATGACACCATTTTAAATAACATTAAGTTTGGTAATCTAAATGCTACCAGAGAAGAAGTGCTCGCATCTGCTAAAGCTGCCCAGTGTCATGAATTTATCCAGCAATTGCCGAACGGATATGATACAATCATTGGTGAAAGTAGCTCAACTCTTTCCGGTGGGGAAAAACAGCGCATTTCCATTGCTCGTGCCATTTTAAAAGATGCTCCCATTGTCTTACTTGATGAAGCCACGGCATCAGTTGACCCCGAAAATGAGTTGTTAATTCAAAAAGCTATTGACTTGTTGATTGAGTCTAAAACACTAATAATCATTGCTCATCGTTTATCAACCATCACCTCCGCTCACCAAATTCTCGTGATTGATAATGGCAGAATTGTCGAACGAGGTAAGCATGAACAACTCATTAGCCGTGAGGGAGTATATAGAAGACTTTGGGATTCTCGGCAAATGGCTAAAAGTTGGAAGGTTAGCCCACGAAAAAATTCTGGTGTCAGTAGTTAGTCACATTACTTCCAGGATGGAGAGATCAGAGGAATTTTCCAATGTTTGTAATTTTTCTCCAATCTCCTCTTCCCAATAAGTATATTGGGAGCATCCTAACTTGGACGATACATATTTTATTAACCTGTAAGAACCTGATTCCACGGTTAGACAGAAAAGATATATTTGCCAAAATGGGATGCTCCCAGTATATTCAGATGTAGCACCATTTGTAACCAATTTAATCAACCGAGTTTTACGAGAAATTAATTAAGCATTGAAGCTTTATTATGTGCCGAAAGTCTCGGTCGATAAACATTTTTTTCAGAACAGTTTTGAGTTACATAAATACACAAATGCCAATGAAACTTCCTCAAGGACCAAAAGCTCCTGGTTGGTCGCAAAAGCTGCAATTTATGACCAATTCTTTGGGTTATTTAAAAACTAATGCTAAGCTCTATGGTGACATTTTTACTATCGAACTAGACTCTAGACCCACTGTATTTGTTAGTAACCCTCTAGGAATTCAACAAATTTTTTCTAACAAAAAAGAAATAATTGCCTCTGGCGAAGTTCACCAGATATTTGCTCCCCTGATTGGAACTAGCGGATTAATGAATCTAGATGGTTCGCCCCACCGAAAACGACGTAAGCTCTTAATGCCCCCTTTTCATGGTGAAAGAATGCGAGCCTATGGAAAATTAATTTGTCACCTTGCAGATAAATTTATCCATCAGCAGGTGATTCACAAACCTTTTTTAGCCAGTGAAGTTATGCACAACCTCTCTTTAGAGGTACTCATTGAGGCAGTGTTTGGCTTGCACGAGGGCGAGCGTGCTCAAAAACTCAGAAAAATCCTTGCTTCTTTATGGAAAGTTAAGTCTTTATACAATTTTTGTTTCTTTTTCCCGGCTTTACAACTAGATTGGGGACAAAGGAGTCCGTGGGGATACTTTCTGCATCTAGTCCGGCAAATTGACGAACTACTCTACGCAGAAATTAACGAACGCCGACAACAACCCAACAACTCTCGTGTAGATATTTTATCTTTACTAATTTCGGCTCGTGATGAAACGGGTGAGTCGATGACTAATCAAGAGTTGCGCGACGAATTGCTGACGCTTTTGGTGGCAGGTCACGAGACTACTGGCACTACAATGACCTGGCTATTATACTGGACTCATCGGGAATCTGATGTCCGAAACCGATTACTCCAAGAACTGGATAGCCTCGGAGACTCCCCAGACCCAATGAGCATTTTTCAACTACCTTACCTCACAGCTGTATGCAACGAAAGTCAACGCATAACCCCTGCTGGGTTAGCCGCAGCGCCCCGCATAGTCCAAGCACCCGTTCAAGTCATGAACTATGAATTAATTCCCGATACAATGCTATTAGCTTGCATATATCTAACTCATCAGCGCGAAGACATCTATCCAGAACCTGGGAAATTTAAACCAGAGCGCTTTTTTGAGCAGCAATTCTCTAGTTATGAATTCTTGCCTTTTGGGGGCGGGGTTCGTCGCTGTATTGCGGAAGCTTTAGCTCAGTTTGAAATGAAACTGGTACTGGCAACTATTCTTTCACGCTATCAACTCACGTTAGTTGACCCAAAACCCGAAAAACTTCAGTGTCGAGGTGCAACTATTACACCTAGTGGCGGTGCCAAGATGATGGTAATTGGGCGACGTAAACGCCAAGGGCAGTTACAACAGCTTTTTGATGGCTTAGTTTAACGCTGGCAGTCGATTGTTTGTATGCTAAGAGGTCAACATCACAATTAATCTGCAATTGATTGAACAATTAACAAGAATTTAGTAATTATAAAAAATGAAGGAAACCATGCAGGAAGAGATTTCATCGCTACAAGATACTGCAATTAAAGAATATCATCCAGATTTGTATTTAAATCTGATGAAGCAGTGTGTAACTGATTGGATATATTTAAACCCAGAAACAGATGGGGTAATGAGTTTTTTGACGACTGTGAAAATGTTTATATTTGCATTGAGAAAAGGGATGAATCCTATAGGGATGTTACATCACTTTCAATCGAAGCAACTTGTAGAAAAGAATCGGTTGGAAGGTTACACACCTTTTCCCGGTAGAGCTCACACTATGATTGGTTTCAAACGACTAGAAACTTTACAATTTTGTATTGAAGATGTATTAGCCAAGAAAGTACCAGGCGATTTACTCGAAGCGGGAGTTTGGCGAGGTGGTGCGTGTATTTTTATGCGGGCTATTCTCAAAGCATATGGTGACCAAGACCGTACAGTCTGGGTTGTTGACTCATTTCAGGGTGTACCTGCACCTAACCGCCAAAAATATCCTCAAGATGCGGGTTGGTGGTTTCATTTGTTTGACGAAATTGCCGTACCGATAGAAAGTGTTAAAGCTAACTTCTCTCGCTATGAACTGCTAGATGACCAGGTAAAATTCCTCAAGGGATGGTTTCGCGATACATTACCCAATAGTCGGGTAGAAAAATTGGCAATAATTCGTGCTGATGGAGATTTGTATGAGTCTACAATGGATGTCCTGTCTAATCTCTATCCTAAGCTATCTGTTGGTGGTTATGTAATTATTGATGATTATGGCAAGATTGATGCTTGCCGACAAGCCGTTGATGATTATCGTCAAGCACACGGGATTCATGACAAGTTAATTCAGAGTGATTTTAGTGAGTTTTACTGGCAGCGATCGCAGTAAGCTTGTATCAGTTAAATATTGAGCCGATATGATACAGCGGTTTCCAATTATATATATAAGGTACATCTTAGGTGATTTCCAGAATAAAAATTACCACAAAACGTCATTCCATCGTAGGAGAGAACGCCTGTTCCCCTTTCTGATCGGTAAATTCTTTCTGATAAATCACCTTAGCCCCCTCATCGCTTGCGGCTATCCATTACCCGGATCTTTCTTAACATTTGCCAGAGCGATCGCTCTGGCAAATTGCAAAGCCTTAAATCTCTGTTGTCCATTCTCAATAAAAGTGGGTTTTTAGCGAGAACAGCAAGGGCTGATTTATCAAGCCAGCAATAAAGGTAAGTCCTTATGACCCTTGTAAAACAAAGGTTTCAAGATTGTTAAGAATTTTGTGGGTAATGGATAAATCGCTTGCGGGGTTGGGGGCGGGGTTCTTGGACCTCATAACACCGAAAAATGCTGTATGTGATTTTAAGGGGTTGAAAAAATATGTATTTTTTCAACCAAAAAACCTGAAAATTGTTATTTATTTTTATGACTGCATTCTCACAAACCCCTTGGATAGCTTGCGCTAAAGCAAATCCTCATGCCAAACTACGGCTGTTCTGTTTTCCTTATGCAGGTGGTAGTTCATTAGTCTTTCGTAACTGGCAAAGTGCGTTACCAGGAACTATTCAAGTTTGCCCTATAGAACTTCCTGGACGCGGTTATCGATTGATGGAACCCTTATTTCAGGATATTACTTCTTTAATTAAAACTATGGTTATAGACATTCAAGCATTATGTGATTTACCATTTGCTTTTTTTGGACATAGTTTAGGTGCTTTAATCAGTTTTGAACTAGCCTGCTGCCTACGTCGAGAATATGGTCAAGTTCCCGTTCAGCTATTTGTATCTGGTCGCCAAGCTCCCAAAATTCCTGATTTCTCACCCATAAATAACCTTTCTGAACCAGATTTAATTAACGAAATATGTCGTTTGGGTGGTACTCCAAAAACCGTATTAGAAAATCCTGAAATGATCAAACTTTTGTTGCCAATGATCCGAGCAGATTTAAAAATTGATGAAACTTATAAATATCAATATTCTGAGCCATTTGATTGTCCCATTACAGTTTTTGGAGGTTGGGAAGATCCAGAAACAAAAATAGAAGATTTACAGGCATGGCAAGAATATACTACAGCTAAATTTGTACTAAAAATGTTCTCCGGCAATCATTTTTTTATCAATACAGCACAAGATTTATTATTAGAATCAATTAAAGTAATGCTGTTTGAAATTGCTCAGGGTAATAACAATTTAATATGAACAATACGTATCGGCTCAATAATTAGGGCTTGCTGAAAAAGTCGTGAAAAAACAACAGAAGAAATGAGTAGGTAATCAGGCAGTAGCAAAGATAAGTTTTTGTTGATTAAAATTGCCCAAAGCATCACTTTTATTAATCAAGGAAGGTAAAAAAGATGTAGTTTTGAAAAATTGACACAAAGATCCACAAAAAATCCGTAATAACAGCAATACTGTAGCCAAAAAAAGAGTATAAAACCCACATTCCGCACAGGGTTAGCGCGTCTCAAACCCTATTGACAGTGGGATTCTACGAGAGTGTTTGTGACTTGAATCAAAAAGTGAGCCAAATTGTGAACCATAAAATGAGCAAAATGTGACTTAAAGGAAAAGATTGCCGAAATTTAAAGGATAAGCTTGCCGAACCCAGATTCAGACTGGGTTTAAGCATCTTCAAGTAAACGTCGAGCTTCCCAGAAAGCTTCAACGACTTCCTTCTTCCATAAAGCAGAAGGTTTAGCCATAAACTAACAGGAAAATTGATTCGGGTTGCTCGGCAATAATTCCTTTGTTATTCTTTGAATGGTAGTGATGCGAAAATTATCGCATCTGCATTCCTGTTATCAAGATTTTCAAATACAAGAATATGACAGATGCAAAACTCCAAAGAATTTCCATTAAGCGCTCAGAGGATAGTGTGGATGGACGGGTAATTAGCTACTTGCAGTCAGATCCTTTTAATCAGGATGAGAGTCTGACTGAGTTAGTTATCTCTACTCTCAAAGCATATTGGTTGCCTTTGGCACTGTTTAATGAGGGTGTGCGTGGGGAGAAAATGAGGCAGATTGGCATTGTGGCAATCTCTAAATTAGAAGCACAAATCAGTAACATCCGGCGAATTTGTGGGATTGATATTGACTCTGTTTATGTCACACCAATAGCTAATCATCAGATATCGATAGCAACCCAAAATGACAAAACATCTACCTGGAGAGAGATTTCTGATGATCATTCAAATAATAGTAGTCAGTCAAATGCTCAAACTAATGAAAATGAGATTGATGAGGATGATGACGACTGGGATGTAGAGGCGGCATTAATGAGGATGCCAAAGCCTGAAGAATTAAGAGACGCGAATCGAATGATGGGTTTAGGGTAATAAATCAAGAAAAACTGGCTGATGATTCATACAATTCTCCTAAAAGTCTATGGGAATATCGGCAATAAAAAACAGACTAGGGATTATGCCTAGCCTGGATCTCAAAAAAATTATTGCAATTTACCCAACCATTCTAAAATGGGGCTTTGCCAGTTTCTCTGGTGTAATCCAAGTAGCCCTTGTAGTATTCCCCACTGGTTTGTTTAGGGCTTGCGTGGGTGGCTGCATCAAAGTGTCCGTCTGCGTAATCGTTGCGTGTCTTGGTGGTTGTAGCTGGGGTAGAAGCTGTTAAAGTGGTCATAGTTGAAAAAAGTTATAGTTTTGATTGAAAGGGAATCGTTGGCGCGGTTCCCTTTCGCTTACATCTATAAAATAAACAACTTATTTATAGATGTAAAGGTATGTTGTATAGGGATAACTGATGATAGATTGAGTTTACCTGTTAATTTATCTATGTATAAGGTATTGTGTATATTCCTTGTTTACTCTAGACTTGAGGAAGTTGAGCAAAGCAAGGAATACGCTAATGAGTAGACAGCTTAAGGACTCCGAAGAATTAGCCAATACTTATGTAGATGAGAGAGTGGCTTATTTACTGCCAAAGTTTGAAGCGATCGCACCTTACAAACTGAATCAACGCAAGAAAGGTACAGGCGACTTGGCAGGATGGGAAAAACTGGCCGCAGTAGAAGCCAAGAATTTAAAGATTACTTACCCGGATGATAAACCAGAGGAATTAAAAATTTATAGCACTGCATTAAGGCAGATTACCGCACTCAAGAAAAGTTTAAAACTCGCTGCTAAAACTGACCTTAAGGACTCCGCACTATATCACCCTGTTTGCACAATCATCACTCATTTTGGGAATGCCCTTTCATATCAATTTGCCAGTTATAAGGAAAAGCAGAATACTGATTATCGTCAGCGTGTTGATGTTAGGCGTGAGCCAGAAAACCGGATAGAAATTGATTTAACTAACTCACTTAAATTTGCTCACAATACACTTACAGATATAAAAAATGGCAATGATGCCAACTGGCTTGATGTCTCATGTTCCATCGCGCTGGTAACTGGTAGGAGAATGGCAGAAGTGCATTTATCAGCTAGTTTTGAGCGTGTCGATGATTATACTGTCAGGTTTAAAGGGCATCTCAAAGGCAAGGATAGAAAGCTGAAAATAGCTGATAAAGCTGTGTTTATCAGAGATGTGGCTTTTGATATCCCCACTTTGGTTAATGCTGATTTAGTCTGCTATGGCTTGCAGTGGTTAGGCGACAAAGGTAAACGCTTTGATAGCAATGAAGACCCCGAACGGGTAAACAGACGGTTCTCGAAAACACTTAACCAACACTGTAAACAGTTTGATATTTTCCCAGAAAATGAGAGGACATACCACAAATTTAGAGCAGCTTACTTTAGGGCTTGCGTGGTAAATGCTGGTAGGGATGGCTTTGATTTTTTGGACTATGCCAAGACAGTTTTAATCGACAATGACGAAAAGACAATTGACAGTTATAAACGCTATGAAATTAAGCCAAAGTCAATTACCCAGATATAAACAAATCCCTATACTAGATATCTTGACAATTTGACTGCAAGGTGTTTAGTATAGGGATAACAAACATACTTAATGAGTAAATTATATGAGTAGATGGCAGTCAGCAGGGGAAGAATTAGCCAAATTGCTTCAAGGCGTAACGGATGAAGCGACTATCAAGGAATTGGCTCAAAGCACTGTGGAAAGCATTAGAGAAGCTTACCCGAACATAGACAGCCGTAAAAAGCCTATGGCTGATGTTCGTAAGGTTATAAGGGCTGTGTTCCCAGCAACTAAAAAACAAGAGCATAAAGGGCAATATTTCACCAATTCGGGTAAAGGCAATGTTCCCAGGTACGAGCATTTATTTTTTCAGTTTTTCACCTTAACCACTGATGAATATGACGCAGTTGGCGACGATGCCCGGCAACAGTGGAAAGAACAGCAAGCCTCGGCAGTTACACCCACACCCGCACCCACACCCGCACCCACACCCGCACCCGCACCCACTGCCACAGCAAAAATTATGAACATTTCCCAACTAGAATTAGATAGCGAAACTCAGAAAATGGTAGAGGATGCGATCGCGCACACTGGAATATCATTGGCTGAGTTTGTGCAAAAATCTTGTGCTGTTTATTCGGCTATTGTCGTAGGTAAGGCAAAAATGTCTAACGACGACTTGACCACAGTTTCAACTCAAGACCTACTAACTAACAGAGTTTACAAGACTCACCCCAAGCGTGCTGAGGAATTAACCAGACGCGCGATCGCCGCACTGGAAACTCATAATAATAATTGCACTGAGAAAAGCCAGAAATGGCATATAAACCAAACTGCTATACAAAGCCTTACAGGGAGCAAGCCAGCCACAGTTAAAGAAATTCTCAAGGGATGCCAGCAACGACTGGATGACCATAACGCCAAGCATGAACTTAACCCCTATGACAACCGCAAGCCAGGACAGAAGTTAACTGAGGTCATAGACTTGGCCGCATTAGTTCACGATGGCTTGGATGTGGTATAAGCCCCAGGAGCGATGGCGGGGCGGAAAAGTTGACTAGGGAGTAGTAGTTTTTGTGCGTGGACGGCCACCTTTTTGACCATTGCGACGAGATGCACTAACTTTAGCAGTGGAAGTAGAACTACCTCCTTTTTTAGCTAACCATTGCATCCAGGCTTTAGTCCCATACAATCCACTCATTAAACCGGGAATACTCAGATCCACGTCTAAAGTTTCCCAGTGTAATCCTTCCCCAGAAGGTGTTAACTCTACTTGCGCTAAATCTTCATCTAAAGCCCCAGCTAATCCCTGCCCTAAATGAGCCGGAAAAATAAATATAGCATCATTACTAAAAATAATATGAACCATTTGATTGTTTGGCTCATAAAAAGCCTTAATTGCCCTTGGTTCGCTTCTTTCGGCGTGGCTTCGGGCTTTTGCCAATTTGTTCAATAATTCTTGGTTGACTTGAATTTCTTTGCTCATCATACTCTTGCCATTTTTGATTGAGTTGGTCTTGATGTTTTGCAACTAATTTGAGAGCTTTTATTGCGTCCTTATCGCTCATATTAGTGACAGATATCCAGTCAGGGTCTTCATCTTGACTTCCTATTTTAATTCGAGCCTCACCACCAGCTTTAAAAACATGAACATTATATGGCTCATGATCGTTTGGGTAAATGCGAATTTCAAAACCCTCTTCTTTGACAATTGTTGCCATGATTATTTACTTATAACCTAACGCTTGGGTTTTTACCATAAAAAAATATAAAAATATGGGATAGAATAGTTGAGATTGTAGTTGCACACTCAATGCGTAAAGTGAGCCAAAGACTGACCGTGTAATTGCCCACGGTACAGGGGAAAGCAAAACCTCGAACGGTCGAATAACCATCAAGGCGGTTGAGAACACGGCAGTGCATGGTGAACAATCCCCGACCCCAGGAAAGACCAGTCAGGGAAACAAGAAAAAAGCAGTGCTAAAAAGCGCTAGTTTTTTGCTGTGAACAAACCAGTAAAAAACAGCCAAAGTTTCAGCGCTGTATTGTGCTGTTTATAAATATTATTTTCTAGCGAATCGCCACCCATACAGACACCCCACAATCATTTGTGGGGTATTTTTTATGACGTACCCGCACCAGTTTTGTACTACCCCGCACCACTACCCGCACCACTACAAAAAATGCCCTAGTGCTACAGCCCTGACTATGGCTAGATTCCAGCCTTCTTAGCCGCACCACCCGCACCACCCGCACCACTTTTTATAGGAAATGAAAAACAATGGCAAAGAAAAAAATTAAAAAAAATAAATTTCTATATTCACAAAAGTGAGTAGAACCCCTCAAAACTGGTGCGCTTGGTGCGGGTACTGCGTCAAAGCTTGATATACCGTTGTTTCAGGCTGACAACTGGTGCGGTTACTGGTGCGGGTATTGGTCAAACTGGTGCGGGTGGTACAGAAAAATCTTTTAATATTTTTCTGTTCCGTTTTTGTTAAATTAAATACTAAATTACATTGAGCAGACATTTTGTATCTAAATCAGTGATTCTGGTGAAATATGTCTGCTGTTTTGCATTAATGACACTTACTTGCACACCTTTTTAGCCTGCCTACAGTTGTCTCTAGCCAGCTTAATAATTGCCAAAATAGACAATTCAGTGCAAAATGTCTGCTAATTTGCACATCAAAAAAGAGCGAAAATTGCTGTTTAATATATATGCAGACTGGTTTTTAGGCATTATTTTTCAAATTACCACTGTCATTAAGTTCAAAATTATTGAGAATACTGTAATACATTGATGTTGCAAAAGTAATTCAAAAAACGGCTCAAAAAATATTTTGTAATTGTAATTACTACAAATAGTTACAAAAAAGTTGTATCACTCTGGGAAGAAAGTTGAGTGAATCCGAAAACCTCTGATTATTGTCATTAAACTAAACTTATTGATAGTAAAACAGCCGTAAACCCTAATGATTACGTTAAATGAGCCAGTGAACAGCAAACCGTCGCCCTGGAATTTTTGATAGTATTCTCCGGTAAAAATTGATCTCAGAACAGCTTATTTATTATCATTAGCTCAAAATTATTGACAAGATGAAATCAGGGCAAAAATTGATAAATTAGTTATCTTTGAGAGCCTGTAAATGAACAATAATTCAGCCAATTTGATATAATCTTGAGAGATAGTTTTTATTAATTAAGGGCAGGGGAAGCGCTACCCCACGACTGCATCAATCTGAGCTAAAATTTTCTAGTTCCGTAGTAAGTACGGAATGAAAAATTATGGGGGAGTTGATACCGATATTGACACTCCCCCAGAGACAACCCATAATTACCCTTAAGGGCATAAAATTCAGGCTAAATATACAACTGAAAACAGATGGCAGGGTTAGCAATTTTACGAGTAGGGAAGCTGAAATCTTTTGGCAACGTAGGGGGTAGTGAAGCCCATACAGCCAGACTTCAAGAAACTACCAATGCCGACCCAGAAAAAACAAATATCAGATTGATTGGGGACAACGACCATCCTTTAGAGGAAATAGTCAAAACCAAAATAGCCACCAGCACAAAACACAAGCCCCGCAAAAATGCCGTGTTGTGTAGTGAAATGTTTTTGAGTGCCAGCCCCGAATATTTTCGACCTCATGACCCATCACTAGCAGGAGAGTGGGATGATCACCGGATGCTAGACTTTGCTAACACCTCAAAGAATTGGTTAATTTCCAATTACAGTCATAAATGCGTCAGGGCAGAATTGCACTTAGATGAAGCCACCCCCCACATTCACGCTTATATCGTTCCGGTCAACGATAAAACCAAACAACTCAGCCACAATGAAATGTTTGGGGGGTCAGCCAAAGAGTGCAGAATCAAATTATCCAAATTGCAGGATAGTTATGCTGTTGCACTAGCGCCATTGGGTATTGAACGAGGAGTCAAAGGCAGTAAAGCCAGCCACACCAAAATTAAAGAATATTACCAAGCAGTTAACAGCAAACCCTTGACTTTAGAACTGCAACGATTAGAACCCATATTGGGAGAAACAGCACAGCGATTCCATACTCGGATCAAAGCTGACCCAGTTATACAAACACTTGACCATCAGTTAGCGGATCGTCAACGCGCCATTGAACATGAACAACGAGCCGTTCAAAATGCCTTAGCCAGCGAAAAACTCCGGCAACAACTGGAAGTAGAAGTTGTAAAGTTACAGCAGCAGACAGAAAAACTACACGACTTGCCCCTTGAGGATGTAGCTTGGCAGTTGGGCTTAGACCGTGACCATAACCAGTCGGGGCAATGGAGAGGCCAGAGTCACATCATGAATAATCAGCCAGGGAAATGGACAGGCCAGGGTAACATCATAAATATAGATGGCTCCAAATTCTATGACATTCATCCCAGTGAACAGAAGGGTGGCGGTGGTGCAATTGACTTAGTGATGCACATTAATCAATGTAATTATGCCCAGGCGATCGCGTGGCTGCATGATAATTTTGGTGAAGCTGGGGTAGAAAAGGCAGTCATCGCCCAAGATCGAAAAATCGCCACTGAATTTGCACAGTTAGAACCCAGACCCCAATTTGTACCCCCATCAGCTGATGAGCGTCAATGGCATAAAGTCGAAAATTACCTTACCCAGAAACGAGAATTACTACCCAGTTTTATCCAAGCAGTTCATGAGCAAGGTTTAATTTACGCTGACGAGCAACAAAACGCTGTGTTCTTGATGCGGAATTTGGATGGTGAAACCACAGGTGCATTTTTGAAAGGAACAGGGGAAGATAACAGCTTTAAGGGATATGTGAAAGGAAGCAAGCGTACTCAAGGGTGGTTTCATTTAAAACTGGGTGGAGAACCAAACGGCGAAATTGAAAAAGTTGTATTGTGTAAATCCCCTATTGAGGCACTGTCATTTGCCACTCTGGAAATGGAAGTTCAGCAAGGAATACCCAAAACCAGGACAATGTACATGGCAGTGGATAGTCCCAAAAGTCTACCAGTGGAATTTCTGCAAACTGTTCGAGCAGTAGAAGTAGCTTATGACAATGATGATCTTGGCAATGAAACTGCACGAATGATCATGGAACAGTTACACCATGCCACCAGAGTTAAACCCAAAGGCAAAGATTGGAATGAGACGCTGTGTGCATGGAGAAAGCAGCAAAAGAAACATAGGCGTGAGCATCCGGGGCAGGGACTAGAACTCTAAAAGCCAATTGTTTATCCTGAAGGCTATTTGTGGGGAATACTGGGGATTGTGCGGTCATTGGTCATTGGTTCTTAGTCCCCAATGCTTTGCAGTAGCTAGTTTGTTTTAAAAACAACTGACTGCTAATTCATACAATTCTAGTTTTTGACCAAAAAAATTTTTTCCAAGTGAATCGCCCAAACTCTTACCCAGAAAGCCAAAAAACAGGGTCAATCGATTTTTAATTGTTAGATAAAATCAATCCATTGTCCCGCCTATAAATATACGCAAATATACAAAACCATGTATAAATAAAGTATTGCTGAAAGTATAGGGGTTTAGCGCTGGGGAGTGGGGAAGTTTCCAAAATTATCTGTGTAGGTGTTGAGATGTTTCTATGCCTATACAAGCCGATGGGAATTGTGCAGGGATGCGGGAATTGAGGAATTAACCAGACGCGCGATTGCCTCCGGCACAGCGCTCCGCGCTATCGCCTACGGCGGGGCTTTGCCCATCGCCGCCCTGGAAAATCATAATAATAACTGCACTGAAAAAAGCCAGAAATGGCACGTTAATCAAACTGCTATACAAAGCCTTACAGGTAGCAAGCCAGCTACAGTAAAGGCGATTTTAGCGGGATGTCAGCAAAGATTAGATGACCATAACGCCAAGCTTGAACTTAACCCCTATGACAACCGCAAGCCAGGAAAGAAGCTAACTGAGGTCATCGACTTAGCCGTGTTGGTTCCCAGTGGGGTAGATGTGGATTAATTGAGTTTGCGCGATAGCGAAGCGCTGCTGCAAAGCAGATCGCACCCGCTTGTATCTCAACATTTCTCAACAATCTGATAGCGGCGGTATCAGGAATTGAATTAGCGCGATAGCTCCGCTCGCCGAAGGCATCGCACCCAACCGCCCCCAATCGCCACAACTCATGTAATAAGTTGCATCAGTGCCACAAGCCTCAGCAATGGGGTTATTTTTATGGGAATGGCTATTCTTATACCGTGGGGTTATTTTGGGGAATGCTGGCGATTATGCGGCGGCGGCGTTAGTCATAGGTCATTGTCCATTGCCACCCCTCCCAAAATATTAACTTGTAGCAATTAGCACATTTAGCTACCCTCTCCAACCTTAAGAAATTAAAGCCAGAAGGATATGAAAAATCTAGTCACACACAAGCTTAATTATTATAAGGAAATGGGTTTGTGTGTAACTAGACCTAAAGTCTTACTGCACAAGCATTGCAGCGATTTTTGAGGGTCAAACCAAGCCAAGTCACACACAGGCTATTTTGGGCAAAAAACGGGTGTGTGTGACTAGATTTTTGGGGTGAACTGTACTGAGATGATAGTGGGTAGGGGGGAGAATTTGCGGGTCAATTCTTCAGTATGTTGGCGGCGGCGGCGATAACCTGGGGAGTGGGGAGTTGAGGAATTTGGAATTGTTGCGATAGCGTTCGCGAAGCGTGTGCCTTGCACTCAGCGCTCCGTAGGAATCGCACCTGGGGAAGTTTCCAGTTTTATCTGTGTGAGTGTTCAGATGTTTCTATGCCTATACAAGCCGATGGAAATTGTGCAGGGATGTGGGAATTGAGGAATTAACCAGACGCGCGATCGCACTCACTGGGGAGAATTTTGGAATTGTTGGCGGCGTTATGCCTATACAAGATGTTTGTGTGATGGGAGTGGGGAAATACTGGCATCCATGCACAAGGTGTTTATGCTTAAAATGCAGAGATGCTGCTATACCTATACAAGATATCTATGAGGAAGTGCAGAGATGAAGTCATGCCTGTACAAGATACCTGTGAGGAGGTGGAGAGATGCTGCTATGCCTATACAAGGTGATATGTATAAGATACCGATAATGCAGAGATGCTGTTATGCCTATACAAGATGACTCGTGCTAGTGGGAATAAACGCAAGTATCCCTATCCCTGTACAAGATGACTATAATAGTCCTTACAAACATTCCTTGCTCTCTAGAGAGCAAGGAAT
>REBL01000211.1 GCA_007692755.1 Nodularia sp. (in: cyanobacteria)
ATTCAGCTTTTTAGATAATTTTAGGAAAGTGCAAACATAGTTTGATATTCATTCACGGTTTGATCAGACGTTCTTCAGACTTACGGTATTGAGCAATTCCCGGATTTCTCACAAGCGAGAAAAAACGCTTAGGTTAGCCAAATTTAGGACAATTTAATTGGCCATAATCTCTTCTCTGGAATAAGCGCTATCTCCTCGAATAATAATTTTTACGTTCTGCCATCGCGAACGGATTATTTTTATGACCCGTTGTAATTCTTCTATTCCCCCAAACGCTGGATCTACGTTAGATGAGCGTTCCGGTATACAATCGTTTTTATTGGGGGTCATGCTTCAAACTGCTGTAATCCTTTGACAAGATACATTTTGGCAGTTTTTGACCCCTATTTTTTCAGTCTTGTGAGAAATCCGGGTAAAGTGCTGACTACAAACACACAGAACTACTGTATTAATCTACCATCCCCAAGTGCCAGGACTACCCTTGAACGGCCCAACAATATCATTAGTCACCCAACCACCGTAAAAGTTACCCGGTTGCGGTTGTACTTTTTCGCCATCAACGTAGCAAGCATCCATGAGATGTGCATAAAATGCTACATAATCTTTAATAGATGCAAAGGTTGGTGTCGGGTCGGGATAGAACCAAGCTGCATTCTGTGCTTCTTTATCACCCACGCGAATGGTGTAATAACCAGCAGAACCTTTCCATTCACAAAAACTAGATTTTGGCATCCGTACTAGGTATTCCATTTTGATGTCCGCAGGGGGAATGTAGTAACCCGGTGGATGGCTAGTTTCTAAAACCCGCTTGGCGTTGTGGGTGTCGGCAATTATTACTTCATTAAAGATAATTTGAATATGTTTGCTTGTGTCTTCCAGACGAGGGGGACGGGGATAATCCCAAACTGACTCTTGTCCGGGAGTAGGGTTAATGCGTTGGGGATACACCATGATTAATAAATATTAAAACTTTATTTTAACAGTACGCGGAAGTCCCGACCCTCTTTGCGAGACGCTACGCGAACAACCCAAAAAAACTGCGGAGTTTTTGAGGCTGTTCCCGATGAATTGGCAAGCGCAGGCTCGGCCCCGTAGGCAAGTCTGAGTAATTCACTCAACGAACCGCCTTCGCGCAGCGTATGCCCCTTGGGCTTTAGAAGCCAAGTACGCCAAGTCAAAGAGAATTACTGATTAGGTGCTGCAAGTTTATGGAAAATGGGTATCAGTAGGTAAAAATTAATTATTTTAGTTCTATTTTGTGAGACGCGATCGCACTACGAAATACTTAATAATCTGAGATAATACAAAATATCACCTCTAATTACACAAAATTTGATGAGTGAATCGAACGGCGTGAGGCACTCAAAAATCAATGGTTGAGATAATTGCTGTTTTTATAATCATTGGGCTGATTGTGATTGGAATTTTAGCCAGTCCGATTCTGATAAAACAGCGCCGCAACTGTGTTAAACGCCGACTTTTTCCTCCATTATGGACTGCTATCATTGAAAATCATCTGCCCATTTATCTCCAGCTTTCACCTGATGAACGTCGGCGACTTCAAGGACATATTCAAGTATTTTTAGCAGAAAAGCAATTTATTGGCTGTGGTGGTTTGCAAGTTACGGAAGAAATGAAGGTAACGGTTGCGGCTGTGGCTTGTTTACTTTTACTCAACGAACGCGGAAAATATTTCCCTAAACTGCGTTCTATTTTAATTTATCCTGGTACATATCTTGTGAATCAAACCGTTGCTACGGGAAATTATGTAGTTGAAGAAAGACGCGAGGCGAGATTAGGGGAATCATGGACTCAAGACCAAGTGATATTATCTTGGGAACGGATACAACAAGATGCTGGTAACTGGAAGGATGGACATAATGTTGTGCTACACGAATTTGCCCACCAGTTAGACCAAGAAGGTAGAACAGCTAATGGTGTGCCTATTTTGCCCCGAAACTCAGATTATCCGGTGTGGGCGCAGGTGATGACAGCAGAATATCAACAACTTTGTCATGATATTCCCAGAAAAGTCAAAACTGTGATGGATGGCTATGGTACAACCAATCCCGCAGAGTTTTTTGCTGTGGCGACTGAAACATTCTATGAAAAACCCCGCCAGTTGAAACAGCACCATCCAGCACTGTATGAGCAATTACAAAGCTATTATCAATTAGATCCCATTCAATGGACTTAAAGATAAATCCATGAAATTCGCTAATTTGTAAACAATCCGCGCCCCGACGTTACCATCCCACTCAGCATTACCGACTTCGCAGACATCAAAACCAATTATTTGGCGATTACTTTTGATCAATTCCCGGAATAAACAAAAAGTTTGCTCTAATTCTAACCCCCCAGGAACAGGAGTACCCGTACTGGGGCAAAGTTTCGGATCAAGTCCATCCACATCAAAGCTAATATAAACATACTCTGGTAAATGACTGACAATTTCTCGGCAGATATCAATCCAAGTGTTACCAGCATAAAGCTTTTGTTTAATAATTGGGTCATAATAAGCGATAATCCTATCGCCTGATTGGTCAATCATTTTCACTTCATCATGAGATATATCACGCAAGCCTACCTGTACCAATTTGGATATCTGCGGAATTTTCAGCCCATTAAACATAATCGAAGCATGGGAAAACTCAAACCCTTCATAAGCATCGCGTAAATCTGCGTGGGCATCAATATGCAAAATGCCATAGTTGGGATATTTAGCGGCTAATGCTTGGAAGTAACCTAAAGGTACACTATGGTCACCACCAATGACTGCAACCCGCTTTCCATTATTCATTGCTGCTTGACATTGGGCAAATAACCATTGATTCACCTGTTCACCAGCTTGATTAATTTCTGTCAGTACAGAGGTTAAATCTGGTGCATCTGTCAGTGGTTCACCTTGCGCTAGTCTGGCAATAATTTTGGCTGCTAAGGTGCGATAATATTCATTTTTTTCTAAAATATCTTGGGGAATTTCCATCATAAAAATTCCTTGTCTCCAGCCATCAGGATGATCGAAATCGAATAAATCGAGTTGAACCGAAGCATCGAGAATCTGCTGAGGTGCTTTGGCTGTACCAGCACCATAGGATACTGTGACTTCCCACGGTACAGCAATGACAATCAAGTTGGCAGACTCATAATCGCATGGTAAACCGAAGATGTTGCCATTGATTTCACCTACGCCACTGGGATTGTAGTCTGGTTGTTGAATAGTCATTTTTTTTGTAATTTATACTCAAATATTTTAACTAAAAATTGGGGTCGCTGATTTTTTGGTGGAAAGTTGCCATAATGTTTATTATTTGATTTAGTTATGTCTTTAGCCAATCAAGTTGCTGCACCTACATGGAAAATTAAGCTGCTATATGATGGTGAATGTCCTTTGTGTGTGCGCGAAGTCAACTTTTTGCAAAAACGGGATGCTGGTCGAGGTTTGGTGGCTTTTGTAGACATTGCAGATGATGATTACACCCCAGAAGAACATGGTGGGGTGGACTTTGAAACGGCTATGGGGCGCATTCATGCAGTGTTACCAGATGGAACGCTGGTGAAAAATGTGGAGGTTTTTCGTCGCATTTATGAAACCCTGGGAATGGGTTGGATTTATGCCATCACTAAGTTACCAATTTTAGGTGCGATCGCGGACTTTATTTATGGCATTTGGGCTGACTGGCGACTGTCCCTCACCGGAAGACCGAATTTAGCAACTATTATTGACCAACGTCAGCAGAAGGTTGAGTGTAACACCCAGGGGCGCTGTCAAACTGATTAAAATGGCGTTTCGGCTTGTAGATGCAGGGTCTTTCCTAACTGGGGATGTTCAAAGCTAAGTTCTCTGGCGTGTAGATGTAGCCGACTGGTAACAGCATTGCATCCATACAGGCGATCGCCTAAAATAGTTACCCCCAATCCTGCTTTATCAGCCGCATGAACTCTCAATTGGTGGGTGCGTCCTGTGAGGGGAATAAACTCAACACGTATATAATTTCCTTCTCTAGCCATCACCCGAAATTTAGTCAAACTGGGTTTACCATATTGCCAATTGACTTGTTGATAGGGGCGATTTTCCGGATTTCCCCAAAGTGGTAATTCAATCACACCTTCTTCAACCGTCACGTAACCGGAAAGGATAGCTTCATAAACCTTGTAAATTTGCCGTTGCTGAAACTGCTGGCTCAGTTGCCGATGAGTTTGCCTAACCCGCGTTAGTAGTAAAATACCAGAAGTTTCCTGATCCAGCCGATGCACCGTCATAATTTCCGTATCATCTGGAAACGAACAACGCCAGCGACTGAGAACACTATCTTGAGTATCCCGATAACGACCAGGAACCGAAAGTAGCCCTGGGGGTTTGTTCACAGCAATCAGCCATTCATCTTCATAAATAATCGGTAAATTCACACCTCCTCTAGCATTTAAATTGCTGCTTAAACTGCTTTTAATTGTCGTTGGCGTTGCTGGCGAATGAGATTTTAACCCCGAAAGCAAAAACCCCATTAACGGCTGACAACGCTCAACACAAGCCCCATAAAATTCTCCTTGTACTTTGTCCTGATTTTCTGAAGATTCCCCCCACCAAAACTCCGCCATTGCTAGAGGTTTAAGTCCATGATTTGCCGCATAGTGCAGTAACTTCGGCGCACAACAATCTCCCGTACCAGTAGGTATAGACCCGGTTGGCATCAATTTTTGTAAAGATGCCGATTGCCCTAAAAAATTCATTAGGGAATAAGCCGCGTGCATTTGCGCCTGTAATTGGCGGGATAATGCTTTACGCCGTTGTTTGAGTTCTTGTATCTGTTTGTCTGCTGCTAAAATAACTTGCTGTAAAGGTTGCAACACGGCATTCTGCTTGGCTTTGAGCTTTCGCCGCTCAATTCCTTGCTGACGGCTTTCTTCGTCGAGTTTTTCTAAAGTAGTAGCCAGTGCTTCCCCGGTGAGGTTTTGGTGAAATAATTGTCGTTTTGCGTCACGTTCTTGTTTGCCATTTTGATGATAATCGCTCATCTGTTGCAACTGTTGCTCAAACTCGTTAGCTATAATTTCATACTGCTGTCGTTCTCTGAGTTGCTTGAGAGTAATCAGTTCCTGCTTGATAGCCTCTAGTTCAGCTAAAGTGTGGGCTTCCTCTAGGGCTACTTCATCTCGTCCTGGAATGGGCGGAACCCAACCTGCAATTACACTGCAACCATTGAGAAGACCAGAAAATGCTTTTAAAACTTGCCTTTCGCCTGTAGGGAGTTCAACCAGCAAAACACCGTACATCTTCCCCTCCCGATTATAAACTGCATCGGTGGCTAATTCTTGCATTAAATCACGAGCGATCGCTTCCACAAAAACAGTGCGGGGTAATTTCAATAAATCCCCACTTGCAGGACAACGCCCTTCATACCAATAACTAACCATTGAATCACTGACCACAGATTGAACCTCACCACTTCAAGTATTTTGCTCAACAACCGTGCCAATATAGAGAGTAAGAGACAATAGGCGTAAAATTCAGCAAGAGGAAGGCCAAAAAACGCTGTGCAGATAACATTTTTAGGGACGAGTTCTGGAGTACCCACGCGATCGCGCAATGTTTCCAGCATAGCGCTGAGATTACCCCAAAGAGCAGAACTGTGGTTATTAGACTGTGGCGAAGGTACTCAGCATCAACTTTTGCGGAGTGACCTCAAAATGAGTCAACTATCCCGAATATTCATCACCCATCTGCACGGCGACCATATTTTTGGCTTAATGGGACTGCTTGCTACTTGTGGGTTAGCAGGTAACGTGCAACGGGTTGATCTTTATGGACCACCGGGATTAAACGAATATATCCAAGCCGCCACACGTTACTCACACACACACTTTTCCTATCCGGTGAAAGTTCATGTTGTCCAACCCGGAATCATTTATGAAGATGATGAATTTACCGTTAGCTGTAGTCCTTTACATCACCGGATTACAGCATTTGGTTACCGCATAGCCGAAAAAGACCGCCCAGGACGCTTTGATATAGAAAAAGCCAAAGCCTTGGAAATTCCCCCCGGTCGAGTTTACGGACAGCTCAAACGTGGTGAAACAGTCACACTTACCGATGGACGAATAATTAACGGCACTGAATTATGTGGCCCTACAGAAATTGGGCGTAAGATAGCCTATTGTACAGATACAATTTATTCCGAGGGTGCGGTGGAATTAGCACAAGATGCCGATGTGTTGATACATGAAGCTACCTTTGCCCATCAAGATGCAGATTTAGCATTTCAGCGATTGCACTCCACAACCACAATGGCCGCGCAAACCGCTTTAGTAGCTGGGGCGCATCGATTAATTATGACTCATTTCAGTCCCCGTTATGCGCCTGGAAACACTATAGAACTCAAAGATTTACTTCATGAAGCCAGGGCAATTTTTCCGAAAACAGATATGGCTTATGATTTCATGGCTTATGGTGTACCCAGGCGACGGGAAGCAGAATTAACTCAAATCAGCAAGTAAAAAAAAGACTTCTATTCTGCCCTGTTCTCAAAACACTCTAGAAATTACGATACCAATACGCTGGAGAATTTGCAAAACACTGTACAGTTCTCTCGCAGAAGCAAACGGTGCAAATACCCTTGACAGGTCATACTGTGGCGCATTTGTTTGCGTCACTTTAATAAATAAAATATCATCCCCATTCGTCACCATCCCAAACACAGGTTGATGAGGGTTAGGGTTAGCCATCAGATAAGCTAAAGCTTGTGGTATGGCCGACCAAACCGACAGCGTGGTTTTTTTCGACTCTAATACCATGACCCAGAACTGGTCTTGCAGCACTAAAACGTCAATTCGTCCGCGCAGTATCTCCTCGCCATCATTTAGCACCAAAGCAACCGAAGATTCTGCTTTAATCCTGAAAGGAGGATCATAAAATCCTCCCAGTGCCAGAATTGGTGACACCAGCAACAACATAACTGTCCCTTCTAGTAAATCACCACCAGCACGGTGATAGATATACCTGTGCCGCAACACATCCACAGAGGCTTTTTCCTCTGCCGTAATTTCCGGTAATTCCTCACACCACTCTGGAAAAAACTGCTCATCTTCAACCCGGATTAAACCAAATCGACTTTCTGCATCCAATAAAGTGGTAATTGCTGCCGTCTGTATCATTGGTTTTAGGTAACAATTGCCTAACTAGATGATTAACATCAGCCCATCTTTATACTTTATCCGATTATCAAGCAGTTCAACTGACAACCCGGAAATTATTGAGTAATTTCATACAAACTTGATTAGTAATAGTAAATATTTGCGAGAGAGGAACTTTATATGACATAGCTTAAATTATTTCATCATTACGAAGATGTATTTTTTTTAGCCCCAGAAAATATTTTTATAACTACTAAATTGACAAAAAATATACAGCAAATCTATAAATATTGAGTTTATGAATTTTCTGTAGTGCTGGCAACAGCGATGAATATCTAATTAATTCAATCGAATATCCAGGTAAGTTTATTTATTCAAGAAGTATTCTTATATGCTAGTATTCTTTGGGTTAAAAGCTATTATACATAGCAATTAAAATTACTAAAAGCTCTGTGTTTATGTAACATAAATAACCGAATTATTTGTTATACAAACTCTTCATAATCAGCAGAGGAAACATTTAGTATGATGTTTGGTCTATAGGTTAAAAATAACTTATGTTCCAGCAAGGGTCTCATAATCTTCCATATATAGCGTTTCTGGATTTTGATATTAGAGGAATTTGATAGTGGCTAACACAAGTATGAATCAAGATAAACTGGTTCATCACTCTTCAATCAAAGCAATTGATGTCAGACGACTACCTAAAATTTTGCTTCGCCGACGCTTCTTGTGCTTAGGTGTCTCCTGCATTTTTATGTCAATTGCTGGCTTCTTGGCTGTTAATACCAAACCGAATTACCAAAGCTCGATGCAGATACTGGTAAATTCCAATTTATATGAAGGTGGTAGGTTAAATAATCTTCAATTAGGTGTAAATAGTGAATTAACTCAACTAAACCTGCCAGTATTTGACTACAGCGCTCAGATGAAACTGATGGTAAGTTCTAAGTTAATACAGAAAGCTGTAGATATTCTTCATCATGATTATCCGGATATTACCGTAGAAGATATTCAGGGGAATAATAACAATTTAGTAGTGAATCAATTAGCGGGTAGGGCTGGAGTTAATCAAGTTCCTAGTCAAGTATTTGAAGTTTCCTTTAATTATGATGATCCAGTTAAAACTCAAAGAGTGCTGCAAGCTCTCCGAAAAGTTTATCAAGACTACAATCTAGAGCAACAACAAGAACGACTGAATAAAGGACTTAATTTTGTTAGCGCTCGCTTACCCCAGATAAAACAAGAGGTGGAGCAAGCAGAGAAAAATTTAGCAGACTTTCGCCGCAAGCATAATATAGTCGATCCGGAAGCGCAAAATAAAATTTTCCTAGAATCCCTTGCCAATATTGAAAA
This sequence comes from Nodularia sp. (in: cyanobacteria), assembly GCA_007692755.1. Taxonomy (GTDB): domain Bacteria; phylum Cyanobacteriota; class Cyanobacteriia; order Cyanobacteriales; family Nostocaceae; genus Nodularia. The sequence goes on from REBL01000211.1 coordinate 8,488, forward strand.
CCAGCGAGAAACTACTCGCGCACAGTTGAAAGATGTACAAGCTCGGTACAATAATTTAGAAGAAAAAATAGCGGCTTTATCCCAGAAAGCACAAAATGCTGCTATTTTAAATCAGTCAATTCGTTACCAATCTCTATTAAATGAAGTTCAAAAAACTGAACTAGCGATCGCTAGGGAGGAAATGCGCTATACAGAAGAGTCACCAATTTTAGAAAATCTGAAGCAGCAATACCAGAGTCAACAAACGCTGTTACAGCAAAAGATGAAAGAATTGCTAGGTGACAAAGCTATAAATACTAGTAATACCCAAAAATTACTCTTGATCCAAGGGCAAACGACAGAAGTTGACCCAAATCTGGTGCAAGAGTTTATTCAGGTGGAAACAATTGTTAAAGGACTCATTGCTCATGAAAATAGTTTATCTGAGTCAGAAAAGCAACTCAGATCGCAACTGGGCAAATATCCTAGCCTCATAGCTGAGTACAATCGCTTACTACCAGCAGTAGAAACTCAACGCAAAATACTTGAGCAATTACTCCAGACGCAACATTATTTAGGACTAAAAATTTCTCAGGGCGGGTTTGATTGGCAAGTATTAGAGGAACCAGCGTTAGGAATTTCTACCAGTAACCGCAGATCAATGTTTTTACTTGGGGGAGTTGTAGTCAGTCCCATTTTAGGGATTGCAGTCGCCCTAACCTGGGGAATGTTTAATTACACTATTTATTCTGTAAAAGAATTACAGAAGCTGACGAAACTCCGATTACTAGGTTCAGTACCAAAACTAGCGCCACGTGGTCTTAAAAAGCGTTTACCCATGCGGTTTTGGCAGAAACGGCAAAATTTAGCTCCTTCTTTGGTAGAAACTAGCACTTGGTTACCTTGCCACGAAAGCTTGGATATAGTCTACCAAAACATTCAAATATTCAAGCATCCTCACCGCTTTAAGTCCCTGATGTTAACTTCGGCATTATCTAGAGAAGGTAAGACAACCTTGGCCTTGGGGCTGGCGGCTAGCGCGGCTCGGATGCATCGGCGCATATTATTGATTGATGCTAACCTGCGGTATCCTCACCTACACAAAAACTTGCAACTATCTAATGAATGGGGACTATCTCTGCTATTAGTCGATGAAGCAAATACCCAAGTTCAAGATTATATTCAACCAATTCATCCTTCCATTGATATCTTGACTGCTGGCCCTATCCCGGAAGATACAATCAACCTGCTCAGTCAACAGCGAATGCAAGAACTAATAAAATCTTTTGAGCAGACCTATGATTTAGTGCTGATAGATGCTCCGCCGATTTTAGGGACAGTCGATGCCAGGATTTTGGCATCATTCTGTCATGGAATTGTGATGGTAGGGCGCATTGGTCAAATCACTCCCAATGAATTGACGCAAACTACAGAAATTTTAAGCAATTTGAATTTAGTTGGCATTATTGCTAACGATGTCACCAGGGAGTGGGAAGTGGGGAGTGTAACTTCTTAATGAGTAATAGCTGATTTTCCATACTGACGGCATAATTGTGAGGAAGTGGCAACTTCCTAGGTTAGATAACGGTCTCATCTTAAGTGGTAGACGCTATAGTCCAGAGCATCAAACAGATACTTACTTAAACGTGATTTAAATGGTCAGTATGAAATTTCAACTGTTATTAGGCTCTTTATTTTCCCAGGTCAAAGTACGTCATTGGTGGATAGGTATTTTCTTGTGGATGGCTCTAGTAGCACCTGCTCAAGCATCTGTAATCCTGCGCGTGGCAATTGAAAGGGGAGTTAGTCAGGCGAAAGTTGGCAGTTCGACAACTGCGGTTGTTAAGGATAGTACTGGTCGGACTCTCGGACAATTGCCGGCAATGAGTTCATTTAATGCTCAAACTATCCCCGGTGGTGTGGCTCTGGATAGATGGCAATCTGGCTTATTTTGGATTGAACCAACAGGTGATGGATTTGTTTATATTGGCGATCGCTGGTATCGTGGCAGAACGCTAGTTGTCCCTACAGATAAAGGTTTAGATGTCGTTAACTGGGTTGATTTAGAAGAATATCTTTATAGTGTCATCGGTGGCGAAATGGATGCTGGCTGGCCTGAGGAGGCTCTCAAAGCCCAGGCGATCGCAGCTCGGACTTATGCCCTCTACAAGCGCAACGAACAGCGGAATAATCCCACTTATGACTTAGGGGCTACTCCCGACCGTTGGCAAATTTATAAAGGAGTCATCAGCGAATCTCCCACTATTTACACCGCAGTTGATGCCACCGCCGGCAAAGTATTAACACACAACAACGAGATTATTCTCTCAGTTTTCCACGCTTGTTCGGGGGGACATACTGAAAATGTCGAAGATGTTTGGGGAAATCCCCTCGCTTACCTGCGTGCTGTTCAAGACTACGATCAAAATATCAGTGCCTGTAACTGGGAGAGAACCTTTACCTCTGATGAAATTAGCTCCAGGATTTCTGGTGTAGGCAATGTCAAAGAGATGGTTGCAGAAGCCCACTCACCTTTCCGTAGTGTTAAAGCCTTAAGAATTGTTGGCGACCAGGGTACAAGGGTGCTAAAAGGCGAACAAGTGCGTACTGCTCTCAGACTAAGAAGTACTCGCTTTAACATCACTAGAGGCGCAAATGGGAGTTTTGTCCTAAAAGGTTTAGGCTTTGGTCATGGCTTAGGAATGAGCCAATGGGGAGCGTACAATCTAGCCCGACAAGGAGCCAACCACCTGCAAATTTTGGGACATTACTATCAAGGAGTAGCCCTAACGCCAATTAAAACCAAGTAATTAGTCATTAGTCATTAGTCATTAGTCATTAGTCATGGGGAAGTTACCATCTTCTTCCCCCTGCTCCCTGCTCCCCTGCCTCTTTCCCCCCACTCCCCACTCCCTACTCCCTACTCCCCTCTTCCAACCGCCTTTGCCATTCAGCATCAATTTGTGCCGAACGCTCAATTTCTTGGTCGATTAAGTCGGTTTCGCTGGAATATACTAAATCTTCACTGCCGATGACTTTTTCTGTGGCAAACTGCTGTGCATAGTCGATTTTTTGCAGTAGAGCGTTATCTGGGTTGCTTAATAGTCTAGATCGGGACAAGCGATCGCGGTTGCGTGCAGCAATCTTTTTATTCCGCCATTGAATCCAAAAATAACGCACTAACGGTACGCCTAAGAAACCTGCACCGTAACCCAACAATAGCCAATAAATCCCTTGGACAAAAGCGACTAATCCGCCTAATTGGGCTGCTGCTGTACCATCGGCTATCAAGCCTCCTAATATTAAAGCCGCCACAAAGTTGAGTACACCCAAACCAGCCGACAGCATAATCTGTCCTGAACTCGCCGCACTAAAACGCCAAGGATATTCTTCTAGATATGTTGAAATTGACTTGTGACGCGTCTTGGTGGCTTTGACTTGCAACTCTGGGAAATAATAGACAATCTGCCCTTCTGGACTTACCTCTGGTTGCCCATTAAATCGAATCAGCACCGGCAGCATATAATCTTCGTAGTCTTGTGTATAACTTTCACCAAGATTATCCAGGTAGGGAGCAATTTGTTCTGCTACTACCGCACCATTATTCTGCCGAATTACAGCCCCAATTTCTTGCCATCGGCGTTCTTCTAAATTGGCATTAGGATTCCCATCACCAAACAAAAACGAAAATACAGCCTCAAAGAAATTTAACTCGCTTTCTTGGCTTGTTTGTTGGTGTCTTTGGTACTGCCGTTGTCGCTGGCGATCGCGATAGTTGGGGCTAAAGTACCAGAATAAATCCGGGAATGGGAAAAAGAATAACCCCCCACCTCTAGAACTGCTACCCCTACTGTTACTGTTACGATCTGAGTTGGAGGCAGTAATAATGATAAAAATGGTAACGGTTATGAGGACAATAGAAAGAATTAAGAAAATAGCAAAAGAAATCCGAATCAGGTAAAAAAGTACTTCCCAGACCTTTTTCCACCATTCCCGCAACCGCATCTGAAAGTATTTATTACGTAAAACATCGCGGAAATTTCGCGGAAATTGGTAAACAATATCACCCGTATCTGCTACTTGTAGATGTCCGCCAGCATCAGAAGCCAGAGCCAATAACCCTTGTCCAGCCTCGGCGAGATTCAATCCTGCCTGACTTGACACGTCACCAACGGTAACTCGGTAGCCCAGTTTCTCTACAGCTTGCATGATGGTGGGATTGGGAGTCACTACTCTTCCCTCCTGTTAAAATTTAGTTTAATCTTTCTTAAGTATAAAGTTTTATTTTAGTTGGGGACTGGGGGGAAAGGAAAGTCAAAAGTCAAAAGTCAAAAGTCAAAAAAGTGTACTCTTTCCAATAACTAATGACTCGTGAAGCGTTAATTTTTAATGACTGTAGCTTTTAGCTGCTACTTCCTTCATGTTATGATTATTCGGCTTGGCTTGGTTAATCAGCAATTTTTCGTTTCTAAGTATGGTTCAATATACTCTCGCTCAAAGCCCAGAAATTCTGCTCACCGTTTCTGGAAAAGATTCAGCCAAAGCCCGTGAGAAAGCTATGGATCAGCTGATGGAATTGATGGATGCTGGTAAGCTTCCCACGGAACTGGAAGAGGGATTTGGCCCTCAACAATTAATTGAAGTCAAAGAACCGGCTAATGATTCTGCCAGTGGTGAGGACAGCGTTACACAAGCTGTTCAGATTTTGAATAATCTGGCTACACTCAAGCTGAAGGTGCAGGAATCACGCGCTGATGCACTAGAAATTCGTAAGGCTGTTGATATTCTGTTTTCAGATAATTCAGTCACTGAAGAGGAAATTGCTCGTCTCAAGGAAGGTTTTAAAGTCCTGAAAAACTTCGCTCAGGCTAATTTGCGTTACCAAGAAGCACGCGCTAAAGCCGAACACGCACGGGAAGTTTTGGATCAAGCTTTAAAATCTCCTGACCAATAATTATCTTTGTTGCACTCAGTTCTTCAAATATACAAGCGGTGGCGACTCCTGCTATGTCGTTAAAAATAATGGCGTTGCTGATTTCAAATATGAATTAGGCTCACGCATTAGCGCAGCGAAGTACGAAGTACGTTAGGCGCATCAGCGTTCGCGGAGCGTGCTGTAAGCTCTAGCACGAAGTGCGTTAGGCGCAAAGATAGGAAGAAAAATCAAGGTATAGCAACCGCCAAGGAGGTTAGGACGCAAAATGCAAGACATCCTCAATGGCAT
>REBL01000005.1 GCA_007692755.1 Nodularia sp. (in: cyanobacteria)
TACTGCCTGGGCTTCAGCTCGAAGTATAAGCATACATCTTCACTTTGCCCAGTTGCCAGCCAAAGGCTGGTCAGCCTTTGGCTGATATCTTGTCCCGGTTAAAACGGGATGAAGCACCTGAGACTTTTTAAGCAGGCCCTATGTTAAGTCTGCCAATCCTGTGCTTTTGGATTAATTACAGAGTCCAAATTCCTTTTTAGTTTCAGAACTCCTGACTTGAGCGCCTAAAATTGCAAGTTTGGGTGTTTGTTCGTAATTTAGTTGTGTCGCAAAACAGATAAATTATGCAGATGCAACTCCCAATTTTCCCTGAGGATACCAAGCTGGTAAATGCCTGTTTGGGTTTTAAGAAGTCCGATGACTTTGTTTACTACTTTCATAATGGTTCAGCCATTTTTTGTCACCAGAAAGACGATGTAAATAGCTATAGGTACATTACTGCCAATTTGGTTGATAATGGCTTGTGCAAGTGCAGTGAGCTGGCTGATGCTTTGGGAGTGAGTCGGAGGAATATTGAGCGTTACACCAAACATTTGAGAGAAAAAGGAAGTGATTGGTTTTTAAAGAGGCCGGAAAGACGTGGTGGAGCCCATAAGATTACTGATGAGATGATGCAGAAAGCCGAGGGATTAATCAATGATTTTTATTCAGTAAGTGATGTAGCCCGTATGTTGGATGTTTCGGAAGGCGCCTTGCGCTACCATATTAAGAAAGGAAATATAAAAAAAAACTGGTCACTGCGTTGAACCTCCCAAGCCAAGCACTACCCCACGTGACCGCAATATTAATGACCTAAACGTATCAGATTTTTTTGGAGTGGCAGCCAGCTGGATAGATGAGCGAAGTGCTGCTGCCCGAGGGGAATTGTCCACTACTCCTGTTCATTTTCAGAATAGTGAATCACTTGCCTGTGGTGGGGTTTTATTGTTAGTCCCCTTTCTACTGGAAACAGGACTTCTCAGCTTCAAAAACCATTATCAGGAGTTGGACTCCGGTTATTATTACATTGATGCCATCGTTTTGTTACTGGCTTTCATGTACCTGTGCAGGGTCAAGAACCCTGAGCAACTCAAGACTATTAATCCTGGTGATTTTGGTAAACTGTTGGGTTTGGACCGCGTTCCTGAGGCAAAATGCCTTAGGAAAAAGCTCAAACAAATCTGCCAGCAACATAAGTCAACCCAATGGAACATGGAGTTGGCAAAGGAGTGGTCATGGGCAGAAGAGAATGAGTTTTACTACATTGATGGCCATATTCAAGTATACCATGGCTATAAGGCAAATTTGGGCAAAAAGCACGTATCACGCCAAAAGCTATGCTTGCCTGGCGTGCAGGAGTTTTGGATCAACAATGCCCAGGGAATGCCCTACTTTTATGTATGCGGTCAAGTAAACGAGAAGCTGCAACAAATGATTGAAGAAAAAATAGTTCCGCAGTTGCTTGGCCAGATGCATACAAACAAACCAGTTGACTCAGAAACCCCTGTGCTTACTATTGTTTTTGACAGGGAGGCCTACAGTCCCGCTTTTTTTGGTCAACTCTGGGAAAACCACCAGGTAGCTGTTATTACCTATCGTAAAAATGTAAAAGATCAATGGCAGGTGGATGACTTTAGTAAAACCATAGTAGAAATAGAGGGGGTTGAAACTGACATGTCACTTGCTGAAAAATCAGTGGAATTGGATGGGGTACGCTTGCGGGAAATCAGAAGGCTGACCAAGAGTGGGCATCAAACCAGTATACTCACCACCCATGTCAAACTAAGTATAGGGCAAGTGGCCCTTTACATGTTCTCCCGCTGGTCTCAGGAGAACTTTTTCAGATATATGCGCCAAGATTACGACTTTGATAAAATAGCACAATATACTACTGATCAGATAGATAATGAATTTGTAGTAGTTAATCCAGCCCACAATAAAGTTGACTACCAACTCAAGAAAACCAGAGAGAAAATAGCCCGCAGAAAAGCAAAACTTTATGTGCTGATTGAAGAAAATGTGAACTCAGATCTTGACCAAACTCCTAAAGAGTTAAGAAAACAACAGAAAATTAAAGAGGAATTGGTTAGCTTGGAACAACAAGAAGTGCAACTTATTAATCAACGTAAGGAAACACCTCACAGAATAAAAGTGGAAGATATGGGTGAAAACCGCTACAATCAACTTAACCTGGAGAGCAAACTCTTCAGGAATATCATAAAAATGATCTGCTATAGAGCTGAAACCTCCTTTGCCACCCTCTTGTCATCAGGTTATAAAAAAGCAACTACCGAAAAAAGAGCCCTTGCCAAAAACCTGATAAAAACGCCAGTGGATATTGAAGTAGACCCTATAAATAAAAGATTAAATGTTACACTTTATTCACAAACTACACCCAGGTACAACAATGCCGTGGATAAATTATGTGATGTGCTCAATAAATCCAGCACCAATTTTCCTGGAACTGACCTCTGTCTTTACTACAAAACTACGACAAAACAATTTACGAAAGGTCAGGAGTTCTGAGTTTAATATTTACCAAAATTTCATGTAAAGTTTCTGCAGCTAAACCATGCAATACTAGTCGATACGCTGCGCTATAAGTAGAAACAGGCACAATGGGGTGCTTATTATTTACCAGCCCTAAATGACCAGGAGTACTTAATATTTGAGGGGTATAAATAGCAATGGTTTCATCAAGTTGCAAGGGGTTAGAAGCCCTTACAAAATCATTGGATGTGAGAAAGACCTGGTAAAAAGGTGTAAAAAGCTCTATGGCTGATCGCAGATCTAAGAAATTAGTCCAATTATTTGGGAATTCAATACGGTCAAATTGATATTCTGTAATCATTTCTAGATTCAATGCTTTCTTTGGGGGTGAAATTGT
>REBL01000146.1 GCA_007692755.1 Nodularia sp. (in: cyanobacteria)
AAACTGGAGCAATACGGTCAAAAATATCGCGAATTTCTGGATTCATTGGTTAAAATTTCCGACTAAAAATATATCCAAGTTCAGGTGAATGTAGCTTTGACATCATTCCATTGGGATATGTGGAATCGCCATCATGGCAGCTACCATCACAATTGGTAGTATCACCACAATTGGTGATTATTTATCCTCACATATTCAGGACTATACAAATCGGTAAGTCCGTCTTCATTTTCGTATGATACCTGAAGCACAATTTTTCACACTCTCCCTGGATGCACTGTATATTTTAGGGTTCGATAACTATTTCCAACTAATTAATCCCGCCTTTGAAAAACTAGTTGGGCGTTCCGCCGAAGAAATTTTATCCAAACCCTTTATCGAATTCATGCACCCCGATGATCAATTAGTCACCCTGAACGCAGTGGAGGAATGCAAAACAGGCATCCCCATAAACTCGTTAGAGAACCGTTTCCAGTGTGGAAACGGTTCATATCGGTGGTTAGAGTGGACAATTTATCCAGATTTGGCAGAAGCTAGAATATATGGCATTGGGCGTGATGTGACTTCGCGTAAGCAGGCCGAAGAGGCGCTACGGGATGCAGAGGCACGTCTACGGATGATGATAGAGAGTGTCCAGGAATATGCCATTTTCTCCCTTAATACAGATGGCTATATTAGCACTTGGAATACTGGAGCCGAGAGGGTATTTGGCTATACAGAAGATGAGATTTTAGGGCAAAGTTTCGGCATTATTTACACACCCGAAGATAGCGCAATTGGCGCTCCGGGAAAAGAAATGAGCAAAGCTGCCGAAACCGGGCGAGCTGAAGATGTGCGCTGGCATTTACGTAAAGATGGCAGCAGGTTTTTTGCCGATGGTGTACTGGCACCGATATACGAAAAGACAGGGGCGCTGCGTGGCTTTACAAAAGTAGCCCGCGATATGACTGAGCGGAAACAGATTGAGGAAGAGCGTTCTCACGTTTTGGAAAGTGAAAGATTTGCGCGCAGAGAAGCCGAACGCGCCAGCCATCTTAAAGATGAATTTCTGTTGACACTCTCTCACGAGTTGCGAACACCACTCAATGCCATTCTCGGTTGGTCGCATCTGCTGCGTCCAGGCAAGATGGATCAGGCCAAGATAGAACATGGACTCAAGGTGATTGAGCGTAATGTCCGCTCTCAGGTACAACTCATTGATGATCTTTTAGACATGAGCCGGATGATTTCTGGGAAACTCAATCTAAATAGACAGTGTGTTGATCTGATATCGGTGATTGAATCTGCCCTTGAGACTGTTTATTTGTCGGCACAAGCTAAGAACATTCGCCTTGATGCGGTTCTTGATCCTCTTGCTAGTAATGTGTCAGGTGATTCGGCACGCTTACAGCAGATAATTTGGAATCTTTTGTCTAACGCGATTAAATTTACCCCGAAGGGTGGCAGAGTTGAAGTAGTTTTGCGGCGTGTAGAATCCCATGTGGAAATTAGTGTGAGTGATACAGGCCCAGGGATTCCGCCAGAGTTTGTACCCTATGTGTTTGATAGGTTTAGACAAGCTGACTCCTCCACAACCCGAAATCACGGTGGTTTAGGGCTGGGACTGGCTATTGTGAAACATCTGACTGAACTTCACGGTGGCTCTGTCAGATTGGAGAGTCCAAGCAATGGTCAGGGCGCTACGTTTATTATCGAGCTGCCATTGATGGTGCTGAAGCCAGAAGACTGTGACTCGGATACATTTATGAGCGCAGTGGTTGATTCAACATTTAAGAATGTCAAAATTTTGGTTGTGGATGATGAGCCAGATACCCGTGAGTTAATCAATGTTGTACTTGAGGAATGCCACGCGGAAGTAATTACTGCTGCATCTGCACAGGAAGCATTAGAAGTACTTGAGCATGATCAGATCGATATCCTCATTAGTGATATTGGAATGCCAGATGAAGATGGCTATCAGTTCATACATCAGGTCAGGAGGCTTGGCTCAGAAACGAGTAGAAATATCCCAGCAGCAGCACTGACCGCATACGCCAGACCAGAAGACCGTCAACGCGCCTTGTTGTCAGGTTACCAAATACATATTGCCAAGCCAATTGAACCATCGGAACTGATTGCTGTTGTCTCTAACCTCACAAAATTGATACCCAAGGAAGAGGAAGTGCAACTCTAAATTTTTGCGAGTTTGTAGCCACTACTAGTAAGTGCGATCGCTACCAGTTCTGCTGATAAACGAATTAGGTTCAATTCATCTTCTCGCAAACAGCACGGTTGTTGCCACTGGAGTGACAAAATCCCTAACATATGATTGCGGTAGGTAATAGGAATGACTAAATGTGCTTGCACACCAGTATTTTGGTAATGAGTTATATCAGCCAGTTTGGCATCTTTGGCTACATTGAACGAAACTTGCATTTTTCCTGTGGCGATCGCGTCACGAGTCAGTGGGTCTTGATCTAGCCAGTTTTCTAGAGTACCTTCACGAGAATAGAAACCTTGAGTTGCTAAGAGCTGATTTTCCTGAACGAGCTGCAAAGTACAACTATCTGCTGTGAAAGTTTCACTAAAGACCGTAGCAATTGGTGTTAAAGTTTCCTCTAAGTTCTCAGATGCTTGGGTTACCTGTACTAAAACAGTTAGCAATGCCATGTGAGCATTCGCACGGCGTAGTTCTTCTGTGCGTTGCTTAAGTAAGCCGTAAGTTTCAGCTGCCCTTTGTACTACTGCCTTCAGTTCCCCTGGGTCCCACGGCTTGGTAATATATTTGTACACCTGCCCAGCGTTAATCGCTTCCACCAAATCTTCAATATCAGTAAACCCTGTGAGGATGATCCTGACAGTATCTGGAAACTGAGGCAAAGTCTTGCTGAGAAACTCAGTTCCTTTCATTTCTGGCATCCGCTGGTCGGAGATAATCACCGCTACTTCCCCTTCTGCTGCCAATACTTTGAGGGCATTGACACCACTATCGGCTTTGAGGACATTAAACTCCCGCCGAAACGTGCGATAAAGCAAATCGAGATTATCTGGCTCATCATCAACTACAAGGATTTTGAGTTTTGTCGGTTTTTCCAAGGTTGATAATTGACGGCGACTTGTAGAAGTTTCAGCAGTGGGATTATCCATGAGATAATTACTATCAGTATTACTATTATTCATGTTATATTCTGTACCCATATTAATTGAGGATAGCGTTTAAGCCTTGCGTGAATTTACGACTGTGATTCAGCATACTTTAAACTTATTGTTAGTAAGTTTAATTTCTTAGCTAGATTTATAGTGAGTACAAATAAATGTTACTCATTAGCAGTGCCAATTTCCAAGCCTATTTTGTACTGAATTTTAGATGCGGTATTATTTTTTTTATACTAAATCTATTTTTACCGAGATAGAAAATACCTAAGTTCCGAGGCTTTCGGGCAAGCGAGGATTGTAGAGACGGTGATTTATCGCGTCTACATCTACAACTGTTAAAGATTACAATAAGACTTTGTGAAGACAAATTAATTACCCTTTCAAGTTGAAGCTCCCGCAATAGAATTATGGCTAATCTACCCGAAAATGCTCAAAATCCTGAAAATGCTGTTAACGACGATGTAGTCAAAGAGCAACTACGAAAACTGAGGCAAAAACAAGGTAACTGGGTGGAGTGGGGAGTAGCGATCGCCTCCTTGCAAAAATCTGGTTACAATCCCCAACAAATTTTTGAGGAAACTGGATTTGAGCCAATTCAACAAAATCAAGTAATTGTTGGCTCCCAAGTGTATCATTCTTTAGCAGAAGGTGGTGCTTCGGAAGCCACGCGATCGCACTACACTACACGGGGTAGTGATGTTTTGTATGAACTCCGCTTGCTGACCCACCAAGAACGAGCTGCGGCGGCTGAACTTACCTTTATCCACAAACTCGACCTTGAGGAAGCGCGGGAAGTAGCAAAAGCCATTAAAGATTTCTCTCGCTTCCCACGTTTACCAGAAGGTTTTACTGCCCATCCGGGGGATGCAGTTGCTTATCAAGCTTGGAAATTAGCACGGCAATATACAGATTTGCAAGAGCGATCGCGCTTTATTGCCAAAGGTTTACGTTTTGCTCACACGCCTACAGCTAGGAAGCAAATTGAAAATTTACTCGTTGATTTTACTGTAGTTTCTCAGCGTTCAGCGCCCATTCTGCCTTTTTATCGATTTGAGTCAGAAGAAGAATTACCTCGCATTGTGCCAGTAGTAGGCAAGTTCCCATTAACACCACAAGACTTGCAAAGTGTACCCGTAGTAGAAACCATTGAGCCATTTGGTTTAGTCAAGTTTGCGGGTGAACAAGCTTGGGTACCTTTACCGGGTTGGCAAGTGTTATTAAGTGCAGAAGACCCCGTAGCGATTTTCTGTAATAGCGATCGCCTCCCCAATCAGGAAAAAAATCTGCCAAAACCAGTCATGGTTGCTGTAGATCGCGCGCAACGACAATGGGATGACTCCAGCTACTTCGTTGTTGAACACAACGGTGAATTAGACTTTCAGTGGTTTGAAACCGAGCCAGAAATGCCTCTGCTGGGGCGACTGATTGTAATTGTGCGTCCTAAGAAAATCTTCGATGATGTGATCAGCAAAGATTCTTGGCAAATTGACGAATAATGTAGTCCAAAGACGCGATTAATCGCGTCTTTACAAGAATGTGGGGAGTTAAAAAACTCAAGGCTAATCTTTATGTGATTTGCAGCGATAAAGTTGATAGGGAATACCTATGCGATAGTGTTGTGTCGTGTCTATAGTACAAACACCATCCCCAGACAGCGCCACTTGCTGGGGATAATCACGCCTTCTCATTCCTGGCCCAACTAACCATAAATTCATCTGAGATGTTGCTGGCGTTGACATTTCATCAAGTTTTTCCCAGAAAGCAGGTGAATTCAGAGATTTTTTTAAAAAAGCCAAACTATCTGAGTGATTGACACTAACTGGAACTCTAAGTTTTTGTAATGCCAAAGCAAAACTTAATCCCAACGCCACATCCTGATAATTGTTGTATCCTACCACCAGCATGAGAGGAAGAGATGGTTCTAAATTCATGTTTTGGGCAGTTTTTTCAGGCTGGAAAGGCTTTTGAAAGACTAAGTTAGAAACTACAAAAATACAACTGAGCATACCAACCAGCAAAATGATAAATTTAGACTTGTGAATTTTGGTAATACTAGCTGCTAACAGAGCGCAAAAGCTGGGATAATAAACAAAGTTATAGCGGGGAATAATAGTTATATCTTTACCTAATAAATAGGCTATACCAAAGAATTGGATTAACACAATAATAGTAAAACTTAAAAGCGTTAATGTTGCTAAATTATATGTATTATCTAACCACAGCCTTTTTAAACCTTTGCATACCTGCCATCCTAACCAAAGGGCAAAAGCTACCATTAAAAAGCCACAGATAGCTGTAATGAGCAGCGGCTGGTTTTCTACAGGTAGAGCAATCACCATTAATATCCAATTAATTAAAGTTTGATATATTGGTGCAATGTGCATGGTAGCGGGTAACCAATTAGTTTCAGCGCTCTGAGAATGACTCAACATTACCAGTATCCAGGGAATGAAACTAATCACAACGCTACTAGTTGATAGAATTAAAGTTAGGTAAACTTGGCGTTTGTTTAGTATCTTAGCCTTAGCCCAATAGATCAAAATCGGTAATGTGATAATTTCAGCAATAAAAGCCAGAATAAAAAAGTAGTGAACATAAAGACCAATACTATTAACAATTGACCATAAAATCACCACCCAAAGTCTCAGGCGTTGCTGCCCAAAAATATCCTGCTGAATTTGTATTAGTCCCAATAAGGCTAAAGTTATTAGGAACATGGGCATAGTGTAGTGTCGTGCTTCTTGGGAAAGGTATACAGCAAAGGGAGAAACAGCCATAATTAATGCGGCGATGATTCCTGATGCAGGGTAAAAAGCGATTCGGTTGACACCATAAATTGCCGCGATCGCACCCACACCAAATACAGCTGGTAGCGATCGCAATTTTGCCACCCACTCTGAACCCAAAGGAGTCATCCACCCTAACCAACTGTACATTCCACAAAAAAACAACGGCGGATGGGTAGACTGATTAGCTAGATTATTAGCAATTTGATTACAACTAACTCCAGGCTGGAAAGTGAAAATTTCTTGAACGCGTTGCAAAGGAAATAAAATATCTAAGGGTAAATCATGGTAATTTTTCCCCAAACTGAAAATAGCAGTAATTACCTCATCCATCCACAGAGGTTTTAAGCCTAAATGCCAAAAGCGCAAGACAGCACCAAGTGTGATCGCTCCGGCTAAACCTAGATAATGTAGATACAGTTTACGATTTGGCATTATTTATTCATATTGAAAATTCATCACCACAGATAAATTTATCCATTATTTCCCAGACAAGTGCTAAATCTGCGATTTGATGATTACAACTTCATTTAAAATCTAGAACTATATGTCAGACGCTCATTTTACGGCTACTGTGCCTCCAGAATCTCTTCAGTCACTATTACAAGAGAAGATGTTGGCAATCCGCAATAGTCTCCGCCCAGGACAACAACAGATGGCTGATTGGCAATCTGGCCCATTGGCTGTTTCTGCCGTTCCTGGGGCTGGTAAATCCACTGGTATGGCCGCAGCAGTAGCGATCGCGATCGCCCGTCAATACCAAATTCCTGCCGAATTACGCCCTTCTTTCCGCCGTCAAATTGTAGTTGTTACCTTTACGCGTTCCGCAGCTGCCAATATTAAATTAAAAATTCGCGGATACTTAAAACAATTATCTTTACCTCCAACAGGTTTTGCTGTTTATACTCTGCATGGTCTAGCTTTGAATATTGCCAGCCGTCACCCTAATTTCTCCGGTTTAGAATTAGAAAACGTCACATTAATCACACCCAACCAAAGCCACCGTTTTATTCGGACAGCCGTAGAACAATGGATTAATCACAATCTTGAAAGTTATTCTCGGTTGCTAGAAGGTCATCAATTTGACGGTGAAGAAACAGAAAGATTACGTCGTCAGTCGGTGTTACGCACAGAAGTTTTACCAGATTTGGCGACTACAGTTATTCATGAAGCTAAAAGTTCGGGGATATTGCCAGAAAAACTGCGGGAGTGGAGTCAAAAAACTACAGACGAGTATGACATTTTACGGGTAGCGGCGGGATTGTATGAACAATATCAAAACTTAATGCGATCGCGTGACTTCATCGACTACGACGATATGATTTTAGCCTCCCTACGTGTCCTCGAAAATGACAGCGCCCGTCGCATTGAGCAAAATCAAGTTTTTGCCGTATTTGAAGACGAAGCCCAAGATTCTAGCCCCTTACAGACGCAGCTGTTAGAGATTTTAGCAAGTAATCAGGGGGAAGAAGCAGGGGTGCAGGGGTGCAGGAGCAGGGGGTAAGAAGCAGGGGTGTAGGGGTAGGTTTGCTGGGTTGATGGAACTTCTGAATCCCACTCCCTACTCAATCTTGTGAGAGTTGGTGATCCTAATCAAGCGATTAACTCGACTTTTACCCCAGCTGATCCGATTTATTTTCGGGAGTTTTGCGGAGTGTGCGATCTCCTGGGCAAATTAGCCACAATGGATCAAGCCGGACGCAGTACCCGAATTATCATCGCCGCCGCCAACTTTGCCCTAGAGTGGGTAAACAGCTTTTATCAACTCAAAAATCAACCATCCCCTCCACCCCCCTTTCATTTTCAAATCATCCGCCCCGTTGATATCGCCGACCCTCAAACCAATGCCAACCCATCACAAGTGGGACGAGGACTAGAACTTTATACACCGCGCGATATTTATCACACAGTTGAATTACTGTCCCAAAGAATAGTTGAGTTGTTTACTCAAAATCCCACAGAAATCAGTGCGGCAATTTTGGTGCGAGAAAATCGCCAAGGACGCTGGCTAGGAGAGATGTTAACTCCTGTGTGTAATGAGCATAAAATTACACTTTATGATGTGGGTGAACGCGATCGCCGTTCTCATATCCCCCAAGAAATGTTGGGATTATTACAATTTTGCGATCGCCCCCATTCTCCTGACTTCCTCAAAGCTGCTTTAGAAGTATTGGTACAGCGTCAATTAATTCCTACCCAAGACCTCAACGCCCTCGCTAGTTTACCAGAAGAATTTTTGTATCCCAGCCCCCTCGCAGAACTCCAGACAGATACAGTCAAAAAAGCCGCACATTTATGTCGTAGTTTACTCCGCGCGCGCTTAGAACTGCCCCTGTATCAACTGATTGCCTTTCTGGCTTTAACTTTAAAATACGACCAAGCCGAATTGGCAACTGCTGACAAACTCACAGAACGAGTAAACCAGCAAATAGCTGAGAATAATTCCATGGAAGCAATGCTTTCAGCTTTAAGTGAAATCGTCATTTCTGAACGGTTTGAACCAGTGGAAACAGATGATTTAGACGCGCGTTACACTCGTCGCGGTCAACTGACGATTATCACTATGCACAAAGCTAAGGGGTTAGATTGGGACTATGTATTTATGCCATTTTTACATGAAAACTTAATTCCTGGTAAATTTTGGGTTCCTCCCAAAAGCCAGTTTTTAGGTGACTTTACTTTATCAGAAGTAGCTCGCGCCCAAATTCGCACTGCAATCCACGGCGCATCTGATCTACCAGATGTCTCTCAAGCGTGGGAACAGGCGAAACATTTGAAAACCTCCGAGGAGTACCGTTTACTCTACGTTGCGATGACACGCGCCAAGCGCCTATTGTGGATGTCTGCATCACAGCAAGCGCCTTTTACCTGGAGTAAACCAGAAAATTTACAAGAACAACAACCTTGTCCCGTTTTTCCGGCATTAAAACGACAGTTTCCCGAATGTGTAGTTACTTCGCCAACTTAAATCCGTAAATAGTATATAATTATTGATTGTGTCGAATTAAAGTCAGACCATGCCTAAACTCAAGACTCGTAAAGCTGCGGCAAAACGTTTCCGTGCCACTGGTACAGGTAAGATTGTGCGTCGCAAAGCTTTCAAAAATCACCTGTTAGAACACAAGTCTTCTAACAAAAAGCGTAGCTTGTCCAAGTCCACACTTGTACACGAACGTGATGAAGACAACGTGCGTTTAATGCTTCCTTATTTGTAAGTTTTTCAGGAAATAGACTATGACCAGAGTAAAGCGCGGTAATGTAGCTCGTAAACGCCGCAATAAAATTCTCAAATTAGCTAAAGGTTTTCGCGGTTCCCACTCAACTTTGTTTAGAACCGCTAACCAACAGGTAATGAAGGCGCTACGGAGTTCCTACCGCGATCGCAAAAAGAAAAAGCGCGATTTTCGTCGTCTGTGGATTGCTCGGATCAATGCGGCTGCAAGGCAACATGGTTTGAGTTACAGTCAGTTGATCGGCAATTTGAAAAAAGCTGATATCCAACTAAATCGCAAAATGTTGGCACAATTGGCAGTTTTAGATCCAGCTAGTTTCGGCAAGGTTGCTGAATTAGCGCTGCAAGCTAAAGGATAAGGATGGTAACGGATGAAGTACCGATGTAACAGATGGCTAAAAATTAATCCGTTACATCTGGTATTATCCGCTACCATTTTTTTTATTGTCTGCTTTTCCTGGGGATTTATGGCATCTGCTGCCCAAATGCCCGAAATTCAGCGACGAGGTTATTTAAATATTGCCGTTAAAGATAACTTACGTCCCTTGGGATTTAGAGATAATGAAGGTAATTTACAAGGTTTAGAAATTGACTTGGCAAAGCGTCTGGCGTTGGACTTGTTAGGGAAGGCAGATGCTGTCAGATTCCAACCCGTAGCCAACCGCGATCGCTTGTCTGTAGTCTTAAACAATAAAGTTGATTTAGCGATCGCCAGAGTCACAGCAACCGAGTCCCGCGCCCGTTTAGTTAGTTTCAGTGTTCCTTACTATTTTGATGGCGCTGTCATAGTCACAAAAGATGCCTCTGTACGCCAGCTAAGTGATTTAGCAAACAAAAAAATTGCCGTCATCAGGAACTCCAGCACAATTGCCCAAGTGCGGTACTATGTGCCAAAAGCCGAGTTAGTGGGAGTTGATTCATATCAAGAAGGGCGATCGCTTACAGAAAATAATACAGTCGTAGCCTTTGCTGCCGATGCCAGTGTTCTCAGCGGTTGGGTGCAACAATATCCCCAATACCAACTTTTACCCACAAAGTTATCAACTGAACCCTTGTCTGTAGTTATGCCCAAAGGATTGCAGTCCGATCAGTTAAGACGACAAGTCAATGAAGCGATCGCTAAATATACAGCAGAAGGTTGGCTAAAAGAACGTGTTCAATATTGGGGCTTACCTTAAGCAAGTCTTAAATAATAAAGTGAAGAAATATCTCCCTCATCTCTCCCATCTCCCCAGTGTCCGATAATAGATACAGAAGTAACTTTTAATATTTATATTTGCAGGCCATGGATAAAAATTTAGTCACTATTTATCTCGCAATTTTTGTAGGTCTGCTTTCATTCGCAGTTGTGAATGTGTTCCGCCAAATTTTCAAAACTCGTAGGCGTGAAAGTGCGTTATCACGGTTACGCAAAAAATTGGAGAAAGAAAAAGGTACGGCTCAAGAATATTACGAGTTAGCCAGTATTTATTCCGAAAAACAAGTATTTTCTCAGGCGATCACGCTATTTCAAAAAGCGATGAAAGCTGCTGAAGAAGAAGAAGAGGAAGAAGATAGCGCTCCTATTTACAACGGATTAGGCTATGTTTACTTTAGCCAAGAGCAGTATGACTTAGCAATTCGTCAGTATAAAGAAGCTGTAAAACGGAAACCAGACTATGTAACAGCACTGAATAATCTCGGACACGCCTACGAACGGAAAAAATTAACTGTTCAGGCGCTACAAATGTATGAAGAAGCATTAAAATTTGCCCCCAATAACACCATTGCAAAGCGCCGTGCTGAATCTTTACGACGCTTGGTGTCTGTTTAACAATATTTCGATTGTCAAAATTTTGCTTGTGAATCTGTTATCTAGATAAAGGACTTATAAAACCCGAAATTCATACTAAAGCTACGTTTTATCTCCCTTCCTCGCTTGCGGGGAGGGGCTGGGGGTGGGGTGAAATGATTTTGGTAATAGTAACTAATAAACCGGACTTAATATGACATTGAAATTTGATGAATTATGCTGACTTTAACCCAACGTCAACCGCCTAATCCTGATGTTGCCGTCACTTTCACCCTCGCACTCACAGCAGAAGAACGTACCCGTAGTCGTCATCGCTTTGAAACTGAAGATGGCAAAGTTGTATTTTTGCGTTTACCTAGAGGAACTTTACTGCGAGATGGTGATATTTTACAAGACGAAACCAATAGCAGTTTAATTAGAATTACTGCCAAACCAGAAACAGTGTTAACAGTTTTTGCTCAAACACCGCTTTTATTAATGCGCGCAGCATACCATTTGGGAAATCGTCATGTACCTGTAGAAATTACCTCAAGTTATTTACGGTTATTACCAGATTCAGTTTTACGCACAATGCTAGAACAACTGGGACTAAAAATTACAGAGGAAACCTTACCATTTCAGCCAGAATTAGGCGCTTATGGACACCATCACCCTCACTGATGTCAATTTTTTATACATATTGCAGTTAGCGAGTCCTGGCTTGCCTGTGGGAGCATATAGCTATTCCGAAGGCTTAGAAATGTTGGTGGAAAAGGGCATTATTTCCGATCAAGCCAGCCTCAAACATTGGTTAGAGGCGGAATTACATTATGGGGCAGTTCGGTTAGATGCGGCGGTGATGGTAAGATCCGCACAATCGGCAACTATGGGCGATAGTTCAGCTTTATCCCATTGGAATATGTGGTTATCTGCGACTAGAGAAACCCAAGAATTACGGGCATCTAGTTGGCAGATGGGGCGATCGCTTACCCAGTTACTTGGTAAACTACAACCAGATATTATACCTTTAGTAAATGCGGTGGGTAATCCTTGCAATTATGCGATCGCTTTTGGTATTGCAGTTACTCATTGGCAAATAAATATTCCAGCTGCTTTACTGGCATATCTGCATAGTTGGGCAAGTAATTTGATCACGGCTGGAGTGAAACTCATTCCCCTTGGTCAAACTGCGGGACAAGAATTATTACTAGAGTTACAACCATTAATTAGCACTGCTGTAGCGGAAATACTAGCTTTGAAGGATGACGAACTCAGTTGTTGTAGTTGGGGTTTGTCGTTAGCAAGTATGCAGCATGAAACTCAGTATACAAGGTTGTTTAGGAGTTAGATCGAAAACAATGAGTGCATTGCGTGTTGGGGTGGCTGGCCCGGTGGGTTCGGGAAAAACAGCTTTAGTGGATGCTTTGTGTAAAGCTTTGCGTGAACAGTACCAGATTGCTGTAGTGACCAATGATATTTATACCCAAGAAGATGCTCAGTTTTTGGTGCGTTCTCAGGCCTTGACAAGCGATCGCATTTTGGGAGTGGAAACTGGCGGTTGTCCCCACACAGCTATTCGCGAAGATGCTTCGATGAATTTGGCTGCTATTGAACAATTAGAAAACCAATTTATTAATTTAGATATAGTATTTTTGGAGAGTGGCGGCGATAATTTAGCAGCTACTTTTAGTCCCGAATTGGTAGATTTAACAATTTACGTCATCGACGTGGCGGCTGGTGATAAAATTCCCCGCAAAGGTGGCCCCGGTATTACTAAATCAGATTTGTTGGTAATTAATAAAATTGACCTTGCACCCTATGTCGGCGCAGATTTAGACGTAATGAAACAGGATACACAGAAAATGCGCGGTGAAAAACCTTTTATTTTGACAAATTTGAAGACTCAACAAGGGCTAGCAGATTTGATTAAATTTGTGGCGTTACATATATAGAAGAATGGATTGAGATTCTCTACTGACTCTACAATGTCCATGCTGTGAGTCTACAAGAATTCGGAAAAATCCCCAATTGCCATTGCGGCCATAACGTAGTGCATTTTGCATCAGACCGAAGCGGTAACGCTACACATTAGCGAAAAGTTATGTCTACGGCACACTACGTCAACGCTTTAGCGATACGCAAAGACTTTAGATCGTTGATTTTTTTTTGAATGCACTATATATAAGTATGTTGCTATAGCAGTTGGTTATTGGTGGCTTGGTTAAACGAAGTCACACCAAAGTTTTAACGAGATATTGTATTCAATTACCTTACGGGAAGATTCAGTTTCTATGCATTGATAGGCTAACGCCTCTATCTACAGGCTCATAAAGACATAAGACTGAGACAGCTAGCTATGGCAGTTAGAGCAATATTATGTAGCAAATTTCAAATGGGTTATTAATTAGGAGCGATCGCCCCCAGCCCCACTTGACTGCATCCACCACAGACACTGCCTAAAAAGTCGGTAGAGCGAATCATAAAAGGTAATGACAACTCCACAATGCTTGACCGTCCACATTGCGGCGCTTGGCTAAACACTTATGACAAGCGGGTTTCACTCAGTTTACGGGACTCCTCAAAAAAAACTTTGGATAACCCCTTGACGAAACCAGACAGAGTAGATATATTAGATAAGTGCCAAGGCGAAAGCCGCAACACCTGAACCGTGAAAACAGAATACTTTGA
>REBL01000217.1 GCA_007692755.1 Nodularia sp. (in: cyanobacteria)
CGAATCAACTGACCAATCCACTCTTGCTGTCCGTCGTAGGGTTGGGAAGTGGAGATGATTACAGGAAATCCTTTGAAGGAAATAAACTCTCTGTCTGTTATTAATTGTCGTGAAATTCCGGGACTGGACACTTCCAAGACATAAGCATCTGGAATGATCTCTGCCGCATCTAAGGAAGCTTCTAAAGCACGACTCATCCGCTCACAATCATTCAGACCAGTGTCCTCCTGGGAATTGCGGATGTCTACTCGTAATACTGGTGGACGCTGGTTAGTGTGAAAAACTATGCCAACGACTTCCAAGCCCAGTTCTGCTGCTACTGGTGTCGCCAAATCTATAATTTGTGGAACTAAGGGATGAGTCATGCGAAATTTCAATAAAAAAAGTGGGTATAGACCCACTTCCTGCGATAGGGATATCTTCCAAGAAGTCTTCTGACGAATCAATAATGCTTCGTCTCTATTCCGAGTTTAGCGCATTTCTTTAATAGTCAATAGTCATTAGCCCTTGGTCAATATTTTCTTCTCTCATATCTCTTATCCCCCTACCCTCAGCTAACTTTCCTTCTTGACTGGGAGAACAATACCTGTATCTACTAATGGCTGCACTGATGGTTGTGTTCTTAGCTGTCTGGTTTGCTCCATAATTTGGTCTATGTCTTCTTGGGACAAGCGCTGGACATAGTTAAGCTTGACTTCTTCGAGGAAGTCGGACATTAGGCTTTGAATTTCGCCAAGGACGTGTTTTTGCTGCACTTCTTCCCCCAAAGCTTTGGTGAAGCTTTCGGCTAATTGACTCGAAAGTGTTGCTCCCACAGGATCTTCCATGGCCGCAGTCACAGCACTGTAAAGATTGGCGGTGATTTGAGTGGCTAGTTGTTCGCTGAGTTGGTTTTGCATATCTCCCACCCCAGGAATATTGTGAAGGTTGCTGTAGACGGGAATTTGGTTGATTGTCGTGGCAATGTTGTGACGTAAAATGGCGATGATTTCTGGTTGAATTTTGGGCAGCACTTGATAAACTAATGTTTGCACCAAAATACCTGCGATCGCTTCGACTTCATTTGTATTATTAATATTTATGTAGGGGCGCAGATTCTCTTTTTGCGTCAGCCAACTGGTTAAATCACCGCGGCGAATTGAACCTTGAATTTGGTTAATTACTCTGACTACGACTATTTCTGTGAGATCCTCGGCAAAATTAGCTAGTATCGATTGATTTATTTGCTGCTGCAACGGTTGCAGATTCAATAACCGCGCTTGGTCAAGGCGAATGATTACGGGTAGGATGCGTAACCACCGCAGAAAAGGCAACAGGAGAAATAAATCGTACCACCGCCACAATATGGCATTTATCCAAGTAAAACTGGGATGACGACGACGCAGATAAAAGGAGCGCGCTAGCAACTCTGCGCTAAATAACAAGACAAATGGTAAGTCAATCAGCCAAAAATGATTCAGAAGCTCGCCATTTTCACCGATACGGCGGAAATAGTTGCTGGCAATTAAAGGGCGGATTTGCCGATTAAAAAAATTAATTTCTTGGTTCCAGCCCTGTTCGGATAAATATTCTTGAGTCCAAAATTGGGAAAATGACTGTTTTGCAGATTCTTTACCGATGCGATCGCGCATCTGATTTTTGGCTTTTTCAAAGTTACCACTTTTATTAACTGCTGCAAATGGATTACCGTCAACCATTTCACTGCTGAGACGGTCAAGTTCCTCTAATTTAATTTTGGCTTCTGGTGAAGTTAACCCAGTTTGACTAACCTGTTCTTGGAGTGCATCGACTCTGTTTAAATAATTTCTCGTTTCTCTATGATCTTCAATTCCCTTAACAGGGTCATAAATCTGGGTGATTTGGGGAAAATTTCGCAAATAGAAATCCCGCCAAGGCACGTAACTCAAATCAAACAATACTAAGCATAAATTCACTGTGGCAATCATTGCCATTAATCTTTCAAAGATCAGGTTTTGCTGTTTTGGTGCTTTTCGTTTAGTCATTTTTTCTGGTTTTTTATACATAAAATTGCATTTATTCTCGTTGTATATTTATTCAGCCCACGATGATGACTCAATTAAGATACCTCTATAGGATGATGGCAAAAATATTTGTTTAGATATTTAGTTAAATTTAATTAACTAAATTAACATTAATCAACAATCTTTGATGATTCCGAACACTAAGTTTAAAGAAATGTAAGATTCTTCTGTAAACTTCTATATACTTCTGAAGATTGTTGATTTAACCCAGAGGAGTTTTAAATTATGTGGTGTGGTTTTGGAAAATTCAGTACGACAATTGCCGTTACCTGCTTAGTAACTGCTAGTTTCGTGGTTGCGGATACTACTTTTGCCGCTCGTCAGCGTAATTATACGCCAGAGGAATTCCGTACTGTGTTGCGGGGATTAGGCTATGACGTGAAGGTGGCAAATACCCCTCTCACAGATGAGGAAACGAGAAAGGCAATCAGTGAATTTCAAAGGGGTTATAAGCTGACTATTGATGGTGTCGCAGGCCCTCAAACCCAAGATTTCGCAGCTAACATTGTGCAAATTTTGCAAGCAAATTTAAATGTGGTACTTCAACCAGATACTCCTTTAGCCCGTGATCAATTCTATGGAAGTCAGACGGAAGCGGCTGTGAGGGAGGCACAGAAAAAATTTGAAATGGAAGAAACTGGCATTGCTGATTTGCGATTCCGCCAAATGTTGAATGAAGAGGCAAGGAAAATTATAACTCAGCCAACGCCAACGCCGACACCAACGCCAACGCCGACACCAACGCCAACACCAACACCAACGCCAACGCC
>REBL01000004.1 GCA_007692755.1 Nodularia sp. (in: cyanobacteria)
TGATGCGCGAGTCAGTAATTTACCAAGAAATTCTCGAAGAAGGCGAACAGCGAGGTGAACAGCGAGAACGAAATCTGGTTTTGCGTCAACTCAATCGCAAAGTGGGAGAATTACCCCCAGGGATGCGTAAACAATTTGAAACTCTGACTTTGGAACAATTGGAAAATCTGGGTGAGGCTTTATTGGACTTTAACACTTTGTTAGATTTGGAGGCATGGTTAGCCAATAAGTAGAAACCCAACCCCCAGCAAACTAGGGATTCTTGGGGTTTACTCAGTGATTTATTGATAAATGACCACAATAATGGTGCAAAGCCAGAGCGCTGCTTCCTTGCCCATATATCAATAATGTACCCAAAAAAGATAAGATAAAGTAACTAAAATGCATCTACCATGCCAAAACGTCTTTTAGTAGTTGAATCCCCCGGTAAAGTCAAAAAACTTAGTCAAATTTTGGGTGCGGATTGGATTGTTCGTGCTAGTTGCGGTCACATCCGAGAACTGAGTAATGAGGGTGATGATTCTCTGGGATTTAATATTGATGGTGGCGTGGTAAAGTGTCATTATGTGCCGCGTGATCAACGGGCAAAAGAAACTATCCAGAAACTTAAGTCTGCGGTCAAACAGGTTGATGAGGTGATTCTAGCAACTGACCCAGACCGGGAGGGTGAAACCATTGCTTGGCATCTCAAAGAAGTGTTGGGATTGAAAGAACCCAAACGAGTGGTTTATACAGAGATTACAGCATCGGCGGTCAGAAATGCGATCGCTCATTCCAGAAAACTTGATTTGAACTTGGTTGGTGCGGGACTATGCAGAGATTGTCTAGATAAATTGGTGGGTTACAAAGGCAGTCCCCTGGTTTGGGCATTAAACAACGGGGCTAAAAGTGTTGGGAGAGTCCAAAGCGTTACATTACATTTAATTTGTCAGCGAGAAAGGGAAATTCAAGCTTTTGTTCCTCAAGATTACTGGAACGTTTGGGTAGATTACGCAGAAGGATTTCGGGCTTTTTACAAAGGCACAGCTAATTCACCCTCAGATGTTCCACAGCCAGAAACTGAAACTAATGATGATGCAGCTACGGCTAATAGCAAAGAAAAACCAGAATCTAAACGTGTTTTATCGGAAGCTGAGGCGACACGATTAGTTGCAGAAGCCCGGTTGCATCCTCACAAGATTATCCAGGTGGAAGGGAAAACCGTTAATCGTCAACCACCTCCCCCTTTTACTACTTCCACACTTCAACAAGCCGCCGGTTCCAAGCTGCGGTTTTCTCCTGATAAAACAATGCAGGTTGCCCAAAAGCTTTATGAAGCTGGGTTAATCACATATATGCGAACAGATTCGGTGATGTTGAGTCCGGAATTTTGCGCTAGTGCGCGTCAATGGTTGGAGCAAAATGACCCGCAGAATGTCCCGCAAAAACTAGCCAAACATCGGAGTAGTAAATCGGCGCAAGAAGCCCATGAAGCTATCCGTCCTACAGATGTTTTTCGTCCTTCAGTGGAATTGCGCGCAGAGTTGCCTTCTGATCAGTTTAACTTGTATGTGATGATTTGGAAACGAGCGATCGCATCTCAATGTAAAGCCGCCCAACTCCGCAAAACTCAAATCGTCACCCAGTCAGGAAACTTGTTATGGCAAGCGAGAGGACAAGTAATTGAGTTCTACGGTTACGCTCGTTACTGGAACAATCTCAGTAAAGATTCAGATTTACCTGCTGTCAAACAAGGACAAGCGCTGACCCTGGAAAATGCCGGACATGAGAAAAAGCAAACCCAGCCGCCACCACGCTACAGCGAACCTAAGTTAGTACAGGTAATGGAACGCAAAGGTATTGGTCGCCCCAGCACCTACGCCCCCACTGTCGCCACTCTCAAAAAACGGGATTATGTGCAGTTAATTAAAGACAACCTACAGCCTACAGCTTTGGGGTTAGAGGTTGACGCTTTTTTACAAAAGGCTTTACCCGATTTACTAGAGGCAGCGTTTACAGCTAAGATGGAAGATGCTTTAGATGCGATCGCGGATGGAAAACAGGGTTGGCAGCAATATCTCAGTGGTTGGAATCAGGATTATTTTATACCCGCACTTTCTAAAGCCAAGACTCTGGTTACAGGTGCATCAAATAGTAAAGCTTTTCCCCAGCGTCAGTTTGAAGTTTCTAGAACTCGTTGCCCTGAGTGTAATAGTCCTATGTCGAAAATTCCCAGCAGCAAGGTGAAGAAGAAATATTTCCTCAAGTGTACCAGTGGCTGTGAGAATGTAGTGATGTTTTGGAGCGTTCGCTCTAAATCTTGGTCAGCACCCCGCAATCAAGAAAGTGAGCCAAAGCCACCAGCTAAGATAACTTCACATCCTTGCCCTGTATGCCAAAAGCCGTTGGAAGAGTATAGTTATACCAAGGATGGACAACAAAAAACGATGCTGCGATGTTCAAATCCTCAATCGCGTCAGGATAAAAAACATAAAGACGTAGCCTATTTTAATACAGCCAAAGGGTGGTGGAGTCCTAAGTTTGGCGACTTAAAAAGCTAGATAATAGTAGATAGTTGCTCAGAATAGTTATATTTATGACTCTCTACGAGATAATAACAATGCTTAGTGAAATAGCCATGTATTATCCATGTCCTTCGACAATCTCTGCAAACTGCTATCAGAAAAACATCCAGAAAGATTTGCCAGTTGGGTATTAGGGACACCACAAACAGGCGCTACAGTCCTGAAAACCGAATTGAGTATTGAACCCATCCGCGCCGATTACGTCACCTTTTTACAACTAGAAGGTAGGATTTTACAC
>REBL01000003.1 GCA_007692755.1 Nodularia sp. (in: cyanobacteria)
CTACCTAAAATCAATAGTTCTGGTACTTTTAGTCACTATTGATTAAACTTATCTGTAGTTCTATCCTACATTGACTGATTGTGTTTGCTAGACATTCAATTTTAAGATTAGTGTTCTCGAATACGAATTACTGTGCGCTTTGATATAGTTACACTTTTTCCTGACTGTTTTACCTCAGTTTTAAATTCTGGGCTGCTGAGTAAAGCCTTAGCTAAACAGATTGCTCAAGTAAATCTGGTTAATCCCAGAGATTTTACCACCGATAAGCACCATAAGGCTGATGATGAACCCTACGGTGGTGGCGTGGGGATGCTGATGAAGCCCGAACCAATCTTTACTGCTGTGGAGTCGCTGCCCATTCTACCCCGCAGAGAGGTGATTTTAATGAGTCCCCAGGGTCAAACCATGAATCAACCCCTGTTGAAAGAATTGGCCGCTAATTATGACCAGCTAGTAGTGATATGTGGCCATTATGAGGGGGTAGACGATAGGGTGCTGCATTTAGTCACTCGTGAGGTATCCTTGGGCGACTTTATTCTCACGGGTGGCGAAATTCCCTCAATGGCATTACTGAATGGTGTGGTGAGGCTTCTACCAGGCACTGTGGGCAAAGTTGAGTCCCTCAAGGCAGAAAGTTTTGAGGAGGAGGGGTTGCTGGATTATCCCCAGTACACTCGCCCAGCTAATTTTCGCGGTTGGAAAGTCCCTGATGTCTTGCTATCTGGGAATCATGCGGAAATTGCCCGATGGCGATATGAACAACAAATTCAAAGAACAGGCGATCGCCGTCCCGATTTGCTGAAAAAATGGCAACAAGAAAAGGAGAAGGAGTAGGGAGTAGGGCGCAGGGTGCAGAGGGAAAGATAGTGACTTCCCAATGATTTACCCTGCTTGCCCTGAGTGTAAGCCGAAGGGCTAATGACCAATAACTAATGACTAATAACTAATGACCATGAATATTCGGATTGGTAACGGCTACGACATTCACAAATTAGTGAGCGATCGCCCTTTAATTTTAGGAGGAATCCAAATTACTCACGAATTTGGATTATTGGGGCATAGTGACGCTGACGTGCTAACTCACGCCATTATGGATGCCATGTTGGGGGCATTATCCTTGGGGGATATTGGTCATTATTTTCCCCCTACAGATCCTCAATGGGCTGGGGCTGATAGTTTGGTGCTATTAACTCAAGTACATCAGCTGATTAGAGAGCAAGGCTGGCAAATCGGTAATATTGACTCGGTAGTAGTAGCAGAACGTCCTAAATTGAAACCGTATATTGAAAAAATGCGTGCTAAGTTAGCGACTGTTTTAGAATTACCACCAAATCAAATTGGTATCAAAGCTACCACTAACGAAAAATTAGGCCCTGTTGGCAGAGAAGAAGGTATATGTGCTTACGCAGTGATTTTACTAGTAGCTAATAATTAGTAAATTGTTAGCATATAACTAAACTCAGGTCTAAAGTCAACACTTATCAAAAAAGATATTATGGATAATTTGATTTTAAAATGTATTCTTAATGATGCTAGGAACTGTCGATATGAGAAAGTATTTATTAGTAATAATAATACTAAAGATTTTTTTGTTCCACCTCAAGTAAGAGAGGCTTTACCTCAAGCTGGGATTAGATATTTTACCATGACACAGCATTTTCTTGACTGGTTTACTTCTATCTCATCAAACTAAACGAGAATTATGATATTAACTAAAAAAATCTCTAATCAAATTAAACGTTTTTGGTTACCAATAATTCTAGCTTCATTAGCAGCCATTACAGTTGCGGCTTGTAATCCATCTAACTTTAAAAGTACAGCCGCTCAAGTACCACAGTTAGTAAACAGCATTCTGAGTGACCCCAAAACCTTTAACTATGCTCTCAGTTCAGAAGTTCCCAATATATTTGGTTTGACTTACGAGGGGTTAACTACCCAAAACCCAATAACGGGTGAGATTGAGCCAAACTTAGCAGAATCATGGGAAACTACCGATAATAACTTGGGATTAATCTTTACCCTCAGAGAAGGTTTGAAATGGTCTGACGGTGAACCCTTAACAGTAGATGATGTAGTTTTTAGCTACAACGACATTTATCTGAACGAAGAAATTCCTACAAATGTGAGAGATAGTCTCAGAATTGGTGAAAGTCGGGCTTTTCCTAATGTCCAAAAAATTGATGCTCGGCGGGTTAAATTCACTACTCCAGAACCATTTGCACCATTTCTAGAAACTCTAGGAATACCAATTTTACCTGCCCATATCCTAGCAGAATATATCAAAACAAAAGACCAAGAAGGTAAGCCCATATTTCTCTCAAAGTGGGGCGTTGATACTCCGGTTGAAGAAATTATTGTTAATGGCCCTTATAAGTTAGAACGTTATGACACCAGTCAACGTGTAATTTTTCGGCGTAACCCTTACTATTGGCGTAAAGGCTCACAAGGAGAATCTCAGCCTTATATTGAACGAATAGTGTGGCCAATTGTCGAATCTACAGATACTTCATTGCTACAATTTCGTTCTGGTAGTTTAGATTCTGTGGCAGTTACACCAGATTACTTTTCTTTGTTAAAAAAGCAAGAAAAACAAGGTAATTTCACAATTTACAACGGCGGACCGGCGACTGGCACATCGTTTGTTTTGTTTAATCTCAACAAAGGCAGAAGAGATGGCAAACCGCTAGTAGATCCCATAAAATCACGTTGGTTCAATACAGTGGAATTTCGGCAGGCTGTAGCTTATGCTATTGACCGCCAAACCATGATTAATAATACTTTTCGTGGTTTGGGTCAAAC
>REBL01000242.1 GCA_007692755.1 Nodularia sp. (in: cyanobacteria)
GCTTAAAATAGTGCATTAGGGAAAAGAAGAAAACATTGATTTATCTCAATTTTCTCAAAAATCTATTGCAACATTTTAGCCTTGTCACGCCACTACGTCTAGATTAAGTTTATATTTTGAATTAATTTGCTTATGTTTACAAACATAAATATAATCGTCTCATTTTTATATAAAATTCTTTGCAATACTTAACTTTTTTATAATTAAAATAAATCAACATAGATTAAAAATAATAACTAACATCATAATTTATGAAGTTTATTACGGTAAATTGAGAGTATGCTTAATCCTTGAAGCCTAGTTTCCAGTTTAAGTAACTTAGAGTAAAAAACTCAACATTAATTAACTATTTGTCACAAGTTTTAGTGCCAATAGCTAATGATTAAAAGTTTGTTTGCGCTGACTTACTGACTAGGTTGTTGAGCAAGGCGTTGAAACTTTCAACTGAGCCAAGTAATAAGAGCAAACACCAAAGCAACTTTAAGGGCGAGAAGTAAGAATGATTGATAAAATTTTGCTAGCGGTTTCTGGCTTGGGCCATGCAGAAGAAATGCTCAAAACCTTAAAGGAGATGCCATCAATCAAATCCGCAAAGGTTACGGTTCTGCACGTTGTACCTGCCCAAAGTACCTCTGCTGCGATGACAGATAAATGGGAAGAGGGTGGCAAAATTCTGGCTAATGCCATTCAGTTTTTAAATTTAGACCCCAGTCAGGTGTCTTCAATTTTGCGCCAAGGTGACCCCAAGGATGTAGTTTGTCAGGTAGCGGATGAAATGGATGCTGACTTAATTATTATGGGTTCACGGGGACTCAAGCGTCTGCAATCAATTTTATCTAACTCGGTGAGTCAGTATGTTTTCCAGCTATCTTCTCGCCCCATGTTGCTGGTAAAAGATGACATTTATGTCAAGAGAATTAAGCGCGTGATGGTGGCGATGGATAACTCTAACTCTGCTAAACAATGCTTAAGTTTGGCTGTGTTTTTGTTACGAGATATTGAGGGTAGTCAGTTAATTTTGACTAATGTGACTACAGATTTGCGTAGCAAAACATCTGAAGTTACGGAAATTAGCCCAGAAAAAAATTCAGTTTTGGCAGAAGCGGTTGCTGAGGCGCAAAAATATGGTGTGCAAACTCGTTGTGTCACTAGTAGCGGCAAACCTGGAGAAGAAATTTGTCGTCAGGCTGAAGAGTTAAATACAGACTTACTATTGATTGGCTCTCCAGACCGTCGGCCATCGGTGGCTAAGAGTTTGGTGGATATAGACAGACTCATCGGTGCTTCTTTGTCTGACTATGTTCGAGTTAATGCCACTTGTCCTGTATTGTTGGCGCGGACAGTGGCTTAACGTCCCCAGAAGTTTTGCGGTTGTTCAACAAAAAACCCCTGCACCAATGGTGTTGGGGTTCTTTATTTTATGCACAAATGTCAAGAATCTTTTCCACCTTCACGGCTAGCAGTTTGGATGTAAAGAACTATTAAAAACACTGCGGGAACTAGAACGAACAAAATGCTCGCTACGAACCCTAGTTCATTCACTTGCATAGCAAGAAAGCCTCTCTTTAATTTCAGTTTCCAGTTAACAACTTTAGAATAGCATTATCGCTGCCAGTGTTAGCTGAAATTTTTTACTTCCTTGTCCGCAAAAACTCAAGTCGGATGGGAAGCAAAAGTGAAAATTTAGGGTTTGGTGACTACACTGACTGCGCCATTGACTAGGGTTTGACAGGCTAGGCGGTAATTATCCGGCTTTTTCTTGAATTTTTTGTTTTCTACATCTGTGCGGGGGGAAAGATTTTCCATGCCTTCGGCTATCTCTACAATGCAAGTACCGCATTGACCAGCGCCACCGCAATTGGTCATTTTGCCAATTAATTTATATATGTCAATGCCGTTTTCTATGGCTTTGAGTCGAAGATTAGCCCCATCAGCTGCTATTACTTCTTTATTTTCTTTGACAAATTTGATGTTACCCATAGCTGATTGATACCTTTTTGACTGTAGGCGTGGCTGGAAAAGCTGAGTCTTGCACAGGTTCCGTAAACTATCCTACTTAATTTATGGTAGCTTATTACAAAATATTAAGAAATATCAAGTTTATTAAGGCAGAAATTTCCAAATAAATAGGACAGGTATTTTACCTGTCCCAACAATCGGTAATTGGTTAGCTTACCGGAAGCCAACCGCTGCTTGCCATACAAAAGCTAACAACAAGAAAAAGACGGGAATGATTGGGAGAACATCTACCAAAGGATCGAAAATTTGGTAAGCTTCAGGCAATTTTGCTAATAACAATGCTGCTTCCATGTTTGTTTAAATCCACCTATCTAACACAGAGTTAATATTTGAGATGTATCTTAACATGGTTTGGGTATTGGGGATTGGGGATTTAATATTTTGCGATTGAACAAATATTTCCCAGTACCAATTCTTTAGTTGAGCCAGTGTGCAAATTCGGTGGCAAAGCGATCGCTTAATATTGCTTCACGAATCTTTTGCGTAAAACGAATTAATTCGGTAATGTTGTGAATGCTCAATAATGTGTAGCCTAAGATTTCTTGCGATCGCACTAAATGAGAGATGTAAGCCCGGCTAAAGTTTTGACAAGCATAACAAGGGCAAGTTTCATCTAAGGGCGCATAATCTTCACGAAACTTAGCATTTTTTAAATTCCAGCGTTCCCCTTGGACAATTGCGGTGCCGTGTCTCGCCCAACGAGTGGGAATCACACAATCAAATAAATCTACACCAGAAGCGATCGCAATGGCCATTTCCCGATAAGTACCCACACCCATCAAGTAACGCGGCTTTTCCCGTGGTAATAGTGGCGCTGTCGTTCGCACAATATCAGCCATGAGTTCGGGAGGTTCGCCCACACTCACGCCACCAATGGCATATCCAGGCAAATCTAACTTAGCTAGCTCCTGGGCGGCTTGGGCGCGTAAATCCAGGTAAACTCCACCTTGAACGATACCAAACAAAGCTTGATCACTACGTTGATGAAAGGTCATGCAACGTTCTAGCCAGCGATATGTCCTTCCAGTTGCAGCTTCCACATCTTCACGACTAGCTGGGTAGGGGGGACATTCATCAAAGGCCATAATCACATCAGCCCCTAACGTATTTTGGATCTCTATGGAGCGTTCCGGCGTTAAGTGAATAATTTTGCCATCGTGGGGTGAGCGAAAAGTTACACCATCTTCAGAAATTTTCCGCATTTCGCTCAAGCTGAATACTTGAAACCCACCGGAATCGGTGAGCATTGGACCATCCCAGCCCATAAATTTGTGTAATCCACCACCTCCGGCCACAATCCTTTCCCCTGGTTGCAGATGCAGATGATAGGTATTGGATAAGACCATTTGCGCCCCAGTGCTTTTTAGTTGGTCTGGGGTGACAGTTTTGACATTTGCCAGGGTTCCCACAGGCATAAACCTTGGGGTTTCTACAGGGCCATGAGGAGTGTGAAATACCCCAGCCCTAGCTTTTGTCTGGCTACATTCAGCCAGGGATTGGAAAGAAAAATTGGCACTCAAGGTAAAATTAATGCGATCGCGCTAAATATGGACAAAAAATATAAAAACTGGCAACTGATTTCGTTGTAAATACTTCAGTATTCACCACTAACCCATCACCAACTTTTCGAGTATATGCTTTATCAGTTGCCAATTAAAATGAATCACAACAGTCATCGTCAATTTCTGCATCCCATTTAGCGGAAAAGACTTGTTCCATCATCGCTTCTATAGCGTTGACATTCAAGTTGCGCTCTTTTCGTTCTTGTGAGGGAGTCGAAAGCGGAATCAGCCGTAAGCACATACTTTCTTGCAACAAATCAAAATAGGTTTCTTGTTGCGGTGATTGTTTTAGTTCCAGATAATCAAAACTATAAACATTCAAGTAAAGCGCACAATTAGCAACTAAGGTAGACCTTTGAGGATTGATAAAGACCTCCATTACATCTCCTTCACCCTCACTGTGTAATTTGCCGAATTGGGTGTAGATGTAGTGGACTCGACCTAAATCAGACAGCAATCGCCGAATGTCGAGCTTATTCACAATTATTCCCGTGTTAACAATACACGGAGCTGGTATCCTGGTGTCGGGTAGATGATGACTCATAGGAAAATAGGAGATAAGCAAAGGAGAGGAACAACACAGCTAAAAGGTCAATTTCACAGCCTGTTGGCCTCCTAAATTTAAAAAAAATCAACTTTGGAGGGCTATCCTCTCATTAAATCCAAGGTAAGTTATTAATTGAAGAATGCAAAATCCAATTTTTTTGTACTATTTCTTGTACTATTGGTCTGTCAACTTTACTGAGATTCAGTTGCAATCAGCACTTGAAAAATATATTACTGAGAACAGCATAACAAAATTTTTCCTCGCAGTCTCTAATCAAAGGCAATCTTATTTAAACCTTTAAAATCCCTGATTGCTGCTACTGCTGGATTTGTGGACAGTATCTGTTAACGATTCAAAGTATATTAAATAACATAATGAATCAGCCCCAGTGGTGAAAAAATTAGGTTTAGATTTATTCGCTAGCATCATATTTTATACGTCTATTCCTCTGCCCTATATCAACGGACTAGACTTCCAACGAGTGGCGTATTTTGCCCCCCTAGTCGGGCTGATGATTGGCGGAATTTTAGGGCTATGTGATGCAGTCATGAATTATCTGGGCATACCAGTGTTAACTCGTAGTGCTTTGGTAGTGAGTATTTGGATTGCGATTACGGGAGGATTGCATTTAGATGGCGTAATGGATACTGCTGATGGTTTGGCGGTGGGTAATCCCGAAAAACGCTTAGAGGTGATGACGGATAGTGCTACAGGTGCATTTGGCGCAATGGCAGCGATCGCCTTAATATTACTTAAAACTACAGCTTTAATCGAGATTAGTGATCACCGTTGGCTGGTGCTGATGGCGGCTGGTGGTTGGGGACGCTGGGGACAACAACGGGCGATCGCCTGCTATCCTTATTTAAAACCCACTGGTAAAGGTGCATTTCATAAACAAGCTATTCGTTCTTATTTAGATTTATTACCGGGACTGTTTTTGTTGTTTATTCTCAGTGGTTTTCTGGTAATTTTAGATAGAGAATATCTGTTTTTTGCCCTGGGTATGATCGGGGCTGGAAGTGCGATCGCCATTTTGACCGGATTATGGTTTAATCACAAGTTAGGCGGACACACAGGAGACACCTACGGCGCAGTAGTTGAATGGACAGAAGCCCTCTTCCTCTGTATCCTCACCATTTTTTAATTACGAATTACGAATTACGAATTACGAATTACTTAACTGGTTGCAATTTTGTCACCTTCAGTTTAAAAGGTCCCACCCCAGTTTCCCCAAAAGACCGGACACGGATAATATAGTTTCCTGTTTCCTGAATGCGGGTAAATAGTAAGGAATTGGTAGTTCCATCAGGGCCATCATCATTTTCTGCCACTGTTGTCCCATTGGGTGCTAAGAGTGTGATGATGGTGTCAAAACTCTCAGAAGTCAAGTCAATCACTAACTTATCACCCTTATTCAGAGTCACCATATAATCACGGCCAAACCCACCCTGTCCGGTGGGAATGTCTTTATTTGAGAGTGTATCGGACAATTCCGTATTGGGAGTTAAAGGAATTGGACTATACAATTGATTTTGGGCAAATCCTACCCTGGGATTGATACCCATGATTAACAAAGTGGCAGGAATAATCATTAGTTGTCTTAAACCCACCGCGAAAGCTTTATTGGTCATTATTCAATATTTTTCCCACAAAAACAGAGTAATTGGTTAATTATCGGTTAATTATCGGTTTATCAGACATAACTTGCGGATAAACTTTTAGGGGAGTAGTCACAGCGACTAAACCTAAAACGGCAATACCATTTTGATTAAGTATTTTTACAGCAGACCTGGTTGTCGCACCAGTGGTATAAATATCGTCAACTAATAACACTGGGACATGAAGACGGCGACGGCTTAATTCTTCCCCAACAGCAAATGCTTCAGCTAAATTATTTTCTCGCTCAGATACTGATAAACCAAATTGTGCTTCAGTTTCTTGCACTCTTTTTAAACCATTTAGCCGCAATTTTAACCCAGTTGTTTGACAGAAACTTTGTGCGATTAATGCAGCTTGATTATAACCGCGGGTTTTTTGCTTATGGGGATGGAGTGGTATGGGGACTACCAAAGGCTGTTGTTCGCATTTGGACACATTGGATAATAACCATGCTTCTCCTAGCCATTGACCTAAAGGGCGGGCAATTTGGGGTTGATTTTCATATTTCATCACAGCGATCGCTCGTTTGACAATCCCGCCATACATTCCCCAGCCAAATACAGGTATTGGTTGTCGCCACAAAGCCGCAGGGTCTTTGTGCTGGCACTTTTGTAGTTGCTTCGTACAGTAAGGACAAAATTCACCAGATGTCGGTCTTTGACATAAAGGACAATTGGATTTTAAAAACAGGTTGAGAAAGTTGTGAAAACTGTGCTTCCAGGTTGGCATTTATATGGAGGGGAGTAGGGAGTGGGGAGTGGGGAAAAATTCCCTTCAGCTTTTAATTATTGGGGAGTAATTTCATATATACGCGATCGCACCGTGGAGTTTCCACACCCGTTGCGGGTTGATAACCATTGCTTTCATACAACTTGATTGCTTCCACCAAAGCCCCGGCGGTTTCAATCCAAATTTGCTCAAAACCACGATTCGCGATCGCTGCTTCTAGCTGTTGTAACAAATATTTTCCCAGTCCTAAACCCCTGACACTTGATAAAAGATACATTTTGCGGATTTCTACGGCTTTGTGACCACGTTTGATTGGGTAGTATGCCCCCGTACCAACTAGCTGATTTTGGTGTTCGATCACCCAAAATTCACCTCCAGTTTCTAAGTAAAATTCTTCTACTTGCAGCACATCTTTGTCTGCGCCCTTGGGTTCCCAACCCAGACCATATTCTGATAATACATAACTGACGACAGAAGCTGCTCTGGTGCGATCGCCTATCTCCCAGTTACGAATCAAAAAATCTTGATAATAGTTTTTCATTACTATTGAGGGGTCAGGTTTGCACAGAAAATTTTTCTGAATCTATTATTCCAATGTACTCAGTCAATAGCTTCTATGGGAGAGTTGCTCTCAAGAGGTATCTTTAAGCCATTCGGTTGAGGCTAATATTCTGAGTCAAAAAGCAGTTCACGCCCCACTTTGCCAGCACTTTTTCCAGCTAGCCTATTTGATACTAAACTAGAGGAAGGCTTCGGAGTATTTGTACTCAAGGTAAATTTAGCTAACCTCACGGAATTCCCCATCCGTTAGCATTCAAATAAATTTCAACAGACTCTTCCGGTTAAAAGGTTATTAAGCATCAATGTCGCAGTTTTATTTTGATACAGAGAAAAACGGTCATAAATCTTTTGAATTACCAGGCGCTAAACCGCACTACAACCCCGACCGCCCTGGACAAGTAGAGCATATTTTCCTCGATTTGTGCTTGGATATTCCTCACCAAAGTTACCACGGTACTTGTAGCATCCGTCTGTTACCAATCCGTAATGGCATTGACCGTTTAACTTTGGATGCTGTTAACCTGAATATCCAGTCTGTAAAAGTAGACGAAATAGAGCAGAATTTTGACTATAACGGAGAACAGCTGGTTATTCAACTTTCGCAACCAACCCAGATTGGTAAACGGCTATCGATAGCGATCGCCTACTCAGTCGAAAAACCCCAACGTGGTATCTACTTTATTCAACCAGACAAACATTACCCCAACAAGCCCACCCAAGTTTGGACTCAAGGCGAAGACGAAGACTCTCGTTTCTGGTTTCCCTGCTTCGACTATCCCGGACAACTGTCAACTTCCGAAATTCGGGTGCGGGTTCCCAAAAACTTGGTCGCTATTTCCAACGGCGAACTCATTGACACCCAAAAAGATGGCGATGAAAAAATCTACCATTGGTCACAACAGCAGATTCATCCTACCTACTTAATGACCTTAGCTGTAGGTGATTTTGCCGAAATTCGTGATGAATGGCAAGGTAAACCCGTCACCTACTATGTAGAAAAGGGTAGAAAAGACGATGCTAAACGCAGCATGGGTAAAACTCCCCGCATGATGGAGTTTTTGAGCGAAAAGTATGGTTATGCCTATGCTTATCCTAAATATGCCCAAGTTTGTGTTGATGACTTCATCTTTGGCGGGATGGAAAATACTTCCACAACCCTATTAACAGATAGATGTTTACTCGATGAACGGGCTACTATAGATAATCGCAACACAGAAAGTTTAGTTGTCCACGAATTAGCCCACCAGTGGTTTGGTGACTTACTCGTAATTAAACATTGGTCTCATGCTTGGATTAAGGAAGGAATGGCTTCCTATTCGGAAGTGATGTGGACAGAACATGAATATGGCGACCAAGAAGCCGCATATTATCGATTATTAGAAGCTAGAAGTTACTTAAGCGAAGATAGTAACCGTTACCGCCGTCCGATGGTAACTCATGTTTACCGAGAAGCCATAGAACTTTATGACCGCCATATCTACGAAAAAGGATCTTGTGTTTATCACATGATTCGGGCGGAATTAGGAGAAGAATTATTTTGGCCAGCAATTCACACCTTTGTCCAAGATAATGCCCATAAAACTGTAGAAACAGTAGATTTACTCCGCGCCATTGAAAAGGCTACCGGGCGTAATTTAGCATACCTCTTTGACCAATACGTTCATCGTGGTGGTCACCCTGATTTTAAAGTAGCTTACTCTTGGGATGGGGATGCTAACTTGGCAAAAGTCACAGTCACTCAAACCCAAGCCAACAAAAATGATAGTAAAGATTTGTTTGACCTGAAAATCCCCATTGGTTTTGGCTACACTCAACCGGGTAAAGCTGCACAACTTAACACTTTCACTGTGCGGGTAAATGAACGGGAACAAAGCTTTTACTTCCCATTAGCAGAAAAACCCCAATTTGTCAGCTTTGATGTGGGG
The DNA here is from genome assembly GCA_007692755.1 of Nodularia sp. (in: cyanobacteria). Taxonomy (GTDB): domain Bacteria; phylum Cyanobacteriota; class Cyanobacteriia; order Cyanobacteriales; family Nostocaceae; genus Nodularia. The sequence continues at coordinate 9,003 of REBL01000242.1, forward strand.
AATCATTTCCTCAAAACTGTGACTTTGGAATATTCCATCCCAGAGTTGAAAGCCCAGCTAGAATTTGACCCTAACCCCATTTCTCGGATCTATGCAGCCGCAGCTTTAGCAAAAAAAGGTGGATTAGAAGCTACCAATGCTTTGTCAGATGCACTCAAACATGATTCATTTTGGGGTGTACAGGTCGAAGTAGCTAAACAACTGGCAGAAATTAAGTTAGATCAAGCCTTTGATGGGTTAGTTCCCGGATTACAAGACCAAAATGCTTTTGTGCGACGTGCGGTGGTGGAAGCATTGGCGACCATCAAAACCCATGACAGTTACAAAGCTGTGAAAAAATTTGTCAAAAATGGCGATCCTAGTTACTACGTAGAAGCTGCTGCTAGTCGGGCTGTGGGGTCAATCGCAGCGGTGAATTTGGCAGACAAACCCAAGGAAGAAAAGGTAATTAAGCTGCTGCAATCGGTTTTGGAATCAAAGGCGGGTTGGAATGAAGTTGTGCGGAGTGGTGCAGTTGGCGGTTTAGCTGAACTGAAAACCTCGGAAGCTGCTTTAAATCTGCTGCTAGAATACACGAAACTTGGTGTACCACAACCATTGCGTTTAGCCACGATTCGGGCTTTAGGCAAGATTTCTGTGGGTCAAAGTCCGGTAAATTTAGAACGGATTTTAGAAAAGTTAGCAGAACTAGCCAAAGAAACCTTCTTTTTAACCCAAGTGGCTGTAGTCATGTCCTTGGGACAAATGGAAACTCGCAAAGCTATGAGAATTTTGCGATCGCTAGCCGACCAAACAGCCGACGGGCGTGTGCGTCGCTATGCTGAAGAACAAATTGCCAAGGTGCAAAAGAATGTGGGTACAGACAATGCGCTGCGCCAAATGCGGGAGGAACTCGACCAAATCAAGCAACAAAATCAAGAACTGAAAAGTCGCTTGTCAGGTTTGGAAGCCAAATCTAAATAGTCATTGGTCATTGGTCATTGGTCATGAGATGGGGTAGTGATGATGAGGAAAACTCTTTCCCACTCCCCACTCCCCACTCCCCACTCCCCACTCCCCACTTCCAAAGAAAATATTTGTACTTTTATAAAGTATAATTAAGGAAAAGTTAAAAATATCTGGAGAGTAATCTAGCCTAAAACGGTCAAGATTATTACCCCAAAACAATTTAAATTCTTAGTTGTTGATACAAAACTACACAAAATCCCGACATACAATTGATTTGTACGTGGGGACATAAAAAACGAAAGTATATAATTCCCAGTTGAAGAGGTATGTAAAGGCGTGGGTCAGAATCAGGCTGGTCAGCTAAGACGCTACAATTCAGACGCGATCGCTCGTCACTATCGTTACCGTCCCTGGCTGGCTTGGGGGCGAATATTACAAGTTATCTGGTCTTTTGCTGTCTTTATTTTGAGTCTCAAGTGGGACGAATGGCAAGATAAAGTTGAGCAAAACAAAGGTAAACGCGCTACACAGTTACGAGAAATATTAACTAGACTTGGCCCGACATTTATTAAAGTAGGTCAAGCCCTATCCACTCGCCCAGACTTGGTACGTAAGGATTTCTTAGAGGAACTGATCAAACTACAAGACCAGTTACCGCCTTTTGATAGTGCGATCGCTTATCAAATTATCGAAGCCGAGTTAGATAGACCAATTTCTGAAGTTTATAGCGAATTGTCACCTAACCCAGTGGCGGCTGCTAGTTTAGGGCAAGTTTATCGTGGTCGTCTACTAACTGGCGAAGAAGTAGCTGTGAAAGTGCAGCGCCCCAACTTACGCCCAGTGATCACACTCGACCTGTACCTGATGCGGTGGATGGCTGGATGGCTAGCGCCTTGGCTACCCCTGAATCTCGGTCACGATTTGACTTTAATTGTGGACGAGTTTGGCATCAAGTTATTTGAAGAAATTGATTACATCAATGAAGGTCGTAACGCCGAAAAATTTGCTAGCAATTTCCGCAGCGATCCGCGAGTCAAAATTCCGGTGATTTACTGGAGTTATACTAACACCCATGTTTTAACCCTGGAATGGATTAATGGTTTTAAACTCACGGATACTGACAGGATCAAGGCAGCAGGTTTAGATCCAGAGGTGATTATCCAAGTTGGGGTGACTTCAGGACTACAACAGCTATTGGAACATGGTTTTTTCCATGCTGACCCCCATCCAGGCAATTTGTTTGCTATGCCCGATGGACGTATGGCTTACATTGATTTCGGCATGATGGATCAGCTAGAGGAACCCATCAAAGAAACTCTAGTAGATGCCCTAGTGCATCTGGTAAACAAAGACTACGCCGATTTAGCCGCAGATTTTATCGCTTTAGGTTTTCTGACACCAGACACGAATATTTGCCCAATTATCCCAGCATTAGAATCAGTATTGGGAAATGCCATTGGCAAAAATGTCAAGGAATTTAACTTCAGAACCATAACTGATGAGTTCTCGGAACTGATGTATGAATATCCGTTTCGAGTTCCGGCAAAGTTCGCCTTGATTATTCGTTCTTTGGTGACTCAAGAAGGTATTGCCCTGAGTCTCAACCCAGATTTCAAAATTGTGGAAGTAGGTTATCCATATATAGCACGACGCTTACTAACTGGGGAATCTCCAGAATTAAGGCGGCGACTACTGAATGTGTTATTTAAAGATGGTAAATTCCAGTGGCAACGCTTAGAGAATTTAATCGAAATCGCGCAGACTGACGGCAGCTTTGATGTATTGCCTACAGCGCGAATGGGATTACAATATCTAATGTCTGAGGAAGGAAAATTTCTCCGCCGACAGTTTGTATTAGCACTCACCGAAGATGACCGTCTTCATACCGAAGAAGTTCAACGCCTGTGGGATCTAGTCAAAGATGATATTAAACCGAATCGTTTGTTAGATGTAGCCATCGGTATGTTGACAGAGTTCTCTAGGGAAGGTGTAGCTGCTATTATTCCCAAATCTGCTTTGAACGGCTTTCAAGCCAACAGTAAAAAATAAAAATGCTTATATTTTTACTGCAAAACTTTTTAATATAAATTCGGAGTTTTCATGTATTATTTCCCTGAACAACCACCCTATTTTCTGCTAATTATTGGTTTTTTTATAGCATTGACTTCTGGTCTAGCCTTATCTGGCACACTCAAAGTCATAGTGCAGCAATGGTCAGAAGATAATGCCAGCAACAAATCTCCTTCCTCATTAAAACAATTATTCGTGCCATTTCTGGGAATTACTGGTGGTGTTTGTCTATTTCTCTCATCAGGTTTAGAGATATTTGGCTTTCCGTCCTTATTGGCTTTAGGAATTGGTTTACCAGTCAGTCTTCTGACTTGTTTACTGGTTTGGCTGCAATTGGGCAGTTTGCTAACTTTTGCCAAACGCGAAGGAATGCAAGCTCTAGATTTAGATTCTTAAACCGCAATATAATTTGAGGGTTGGGAAGTTGGGAGGGGTAGCAGAGTGGCTGATCATCAAAGTGCAGTAATTCCAGAAGGAATTGTTCAGCAGGATTTTTCCTGGCCTTTCTGGTTTACATTGCCACTCTACCCTTATGGACAGCGGCGGACAATCCGCAAAGAAGTAATTAAAGACACCATCTGGACTTTTGACCAAATCCAGGGGATTTTTTACGTTGTTGTGCCGATTCGCATGACCGTAGTTAAGCTCGATCAGGGTGGTCTTTTAGTATACGCTGCCGTTGCACCCACCCCAGAATGTATCCGTCTCGTTCAAGAGTTGGTAATAGAACACGGCGATGTTAAGTATCTTATTTTGCCAACTATCTCCGGGCTAGAACACAAGGTTTTTGTTGGCCCCTTCGCCAGATACTTTCCCACCGCAGAAGTTTTTATTGCTCCCCATCAATGGAGTTTCCCGTTAAATCTTCCCCTCAGTTGGCTGGGTTTACCTGCTAAACGAACTCATGTCTTACCAGCAGACAGTAGCAACACACCATTTGCTGACCAGTTTGACTATGCGATGCTTGGCCCTATCGAGTTGGGGCCGGGAAGGTTTGCTGAAGTAGTATTTTTACATAAGCGATCGCAGACTTTATTAGTCACAGATTCCGTAATTTCCGTATCGGCAGATCCACCAGCAATTGTGCAGTTAGATTCATATCCCTTGCTATTCCATGCCAAAGACAAAGCATCTGATACCATTGCGGATACTGAAGCCAATCGTCGAAAAGGATGGCAACGCATTTCGTTATTTGCTTTGTATTTCCGTCCCAGAGTGTTAGAAGTCAAGGGATGGGGTGAAGTATGGCGTGATGCGATTCAAGCACCCAATCGCTCACAAAAAGCCTATTTTGGTTTATTTCCCTTTAAATGGCAGTCAGATTGGCAGCATTCATTCGATATACTCAGAGGTGAAGGTCGTTTGTTTGTCGCACCAATTTTGCAAACGCTGATTCTCA
>REBL01000169.1 GCA_007692755.1 Nodularia sp. (in: cyanobacteria)
ATCGCGCCATACCTCTGGGCTTAAAACGCAAGTTATCAGAATTTTGCGATGTTCCTCAAGAATGTGTGATCACTGCCCAAGATGCCAGCAGTATTTATGAAGTACCGCTGATTGTAGAACGGGAAGGACTGGCAGAGCAAGTTTTAGATTTGCTGCAAATGGAACAACGCCAACCGAATTTGGTGCAGTGGCAAACAATGGTGGAACGCTTATACAGTCCTAAGTATACTGTAGAAATTGCCATTGTTGGGAAATATGTGCGATTAAGTGATGCTTATCTGTCTGTAGTGGAGGCGCTGCGTCATGCGGCTATTTCTACTTACGGGGATTTGCGTTTGCGGTGGGTGAATTCCGAAGATATCGAAAACGAATCACCCGAAACTTATTTAGCAGGTGTGGATGGTATTTTAGTTCCTGGCGGTTTTGGTGTGCGGGGGGTAGACGGCAAAATTGCGGCCATTAAATATGCACGCGATCGCCAAATCCCCTTCTTAGGTTTATGCTTAGGAATGCAATGTTCCGTGATTGAATGGGCTAGAAACGTCGAGGGATTAAGCGGTGCTAATAGTTCCGAATTTGACTCCGAAACCAAGTATCCAGTCATTAACTTGTTGCCAGAACAGCAGGATGTAGTTGATTTGGGCGGCACAATGCGCTTAGGACTCTATCCTTGTCACCTTCTCCCTAACACACTGGCTGCTAATTTGTATCAACAAGAAGTAGTTGACGAACGCCATCGGCATCGCTATGAATTCAACAACACTTACCGTCATATGTTGTTGGAATCTGGCTATGTAATCAGTGGAACTTCTCCCGATGGACGCTTAGTGGAAATCGTCGAATTTCCCCAACATCCATTCTTTTTAGCTTGTCAATTTCATCCAGAGTTTCATTCCCGTCCTAGCACTCCTCATCCTTTATTTAAAGGGTTCATGGCAGCGGCAATAAATCGGACTCATCCCCTGTCTAACTTACCAACACCAGTGGAGGTTTCTTAAACAATTCAAAACTCAAGAAAATAACTTTTTTGAGTTTTGAATCAGCCTATAGCAACATCCTCTGAGGACTTGAGGCTATTTTCTGTTATGTGTAGGGTGCATTTTTCTTAAAATTAAAACTCAAGGAGATGTTGTGGCGTACTGGGTGAAAATCCTTTACGATAGGAAAAAATATGTAGTTAACTTTGACCGTGTTAATGCTTTTTGTTTTGAAAAGAACGGCAGGTTAACATTTTGGTTGCCTGATTGCGCTATTCCTATTGTGCTGAATCCACAGAATAATTTAGAAGACTATCAAAAAATTTTAGAACATTTGGAATATGTTACCGGGTTAGAACTAGAAAATGCCCAGTGGGTAAAAATTATTTATGAGCAAAAGGAATATATAATTAATCTCACCTGTATTAGTTCTTTTTCTCAAGAAGCTAATGGCAGGATCACATTTTGGTTACCTGATATTACTATTCCTATTATTATTAACCCCGTAACTCATGCAGAATCTTATGAAAAAGTTTTAAGATTTGTGCAGAAATCAACTGGATATTCCTTCTATTAAAAACGTCTCTTCCAGACTCTAACACCTCAAATGACGATGCCAAGCCAATTTTGCTGCACCCACCATTCCGGCAGAATTGCCTAATTTTGCTGGTAAAATTTGTAAGCCTGTGCGAGATGTCGGCATGACTCGCTGGTCAATTTCTGCCTTAAGTGTGGGGAAAAAAAACTCATAACTAGCACTGACACCGCCACCCAAAATAATGGCTTCTGGTGTTAACACATAAATCAAACTAGCTAAACCAATGCCTAAATTCTGACCATATTCTTGCCAAAAAGTCAATGCTTTTATATCTCCGGCGGCGGCGAGTGCGCCTAATTCGGCGGGTTCTTTGCCAGTGCGGCGACGAATTGCTGTAATGGAAGCATACTGTTCTAAAGAACCGGAATTGCCACTATTACACATGGGGCCATCGGGGTTAAAGGTAATTAAACCAAGTTCCCCGGCTGCGCCTTGATGTCCGACAAACAATTTACCATCCCAAATAATCGCACCACCCACCCCAGTCCCCAAAGTCAACAAAATCAGATGTTGAAAGTGGCGACCAGCACCCAACCAAGCTTCTGCCAATCCTGCACAATTGGCATCGTTAGCAATCACGGTGGGTTTACCTGTTTTCGCTTCTAACCAGTCTGCCAAAGGCACATTTAGCCATCCGGGCAAGTTGATAGCGATTTGGGCAATGCGTCCGGTTTTATCAGCCGGGCCTGGAGTACCCACACCAATGGCCACAGCTTGATTATACGGGTCTACTTGAGCGATCGCATCTACCATGACAGCTAGAACTGCTTCTGGTGTCGATGGTTGGGGAGTTGCCACAGTCAAAGATTGTAAGCAAGTGCCGTCTGGGTGGAACCTTCCCAGCTTAATGGCTGTTCCCCCCACATCAATGCCAATTAATTGTGAATTAACCACCTGAAAAAATATAAGACAGACCTAACCTTTGTAGTACAGTAAAGACTTTGTATACAACATCTCTACTGGGTTTTATTGCCCAAAAGTTCTGATTTTTCCGTTTTTTTGACAGTGACGTGTAAACTCGTCACCATTGCAGAATGCACACTAAATGGTAACTGCCAAGCTGTCATCGGTGTACCCCGTAACAACCCGGACAAAGCGACGGATAACATAAATCCACCTGTAGCAGCCGCAATTAAAGAAATATTATCTTTCACTCTACTCTCTCTGTAATAACTTCAAACATAATTAGACGCAAAAACAGCCATTTAGATGCAATTAATGGCAAGTTTCAATCACCCACCATACACCTTGATAACTGATAACTGTTCCCTGATTTATTTCCGCATTCTATTCTCGCGCCGTAATCGAGGATTGACAAACTCATTTAACCCTTCACCCAGTAGTGATAACCCTACTACCATTAATGTCATTGCTAAACCAGGAAACAAAGTAGTCCACCAAATACCTGTGGGTAGGGCTTCTAAGGCTTGTCTGAGGTCATGTCCCCATTCTGGCACTTCTTCGGGAAGTCCTAACCCTAAAAAGCCTAAACCACCTAATACTAAAATGGCATCGGCGGCGTTGAGGGTAAATAGTACAGGTACGCTTTGAATAACGTTAAAAAATAGATAGCGCGATAGTACCACCCAAGTAGAAGCACCCATTGCTTGAGCCGCTTCAATAAATACCTCTGTTTTGACGCTCACAGTGTGATTACGGACAACACGATAATATTGGGGAACGTAGGCAATGCTAATAGCGATCGCAGCATTGAAAATTCCCCGACCGACCACAAAAGCTAGTGTCACTGAAAGTAGTAGCCCTGGTAAAGTGTAGATGCTATCCATGAGAAACAGCAATACTTTATCTAACTTACCGCCCAGATAGCCACTCACCATTCCCAACGGCACACCGACAAACATACTCAAGGCTGTAGCTAAAATCACTACTTGCAGTGCAGCTTGAGCGCCAAATAATGTACGAGAAAATACATCATGTCCCAGGCGACTTGTACCAAACCAATATTTAGCTGATGGTGGTTCTTGAATGGGGTTAGACAGGAACTCTCTGGGGTTTTGCAACCATCCCCAAGCTTGTAACACAGGTGCGAAGAATGCCAAGAAGAGGAAAAATAGGGTGATGGCTATGCCAATCAGCATTAATTTCTGGGAAAGGTTGGGATTTTGGGGAAAACGTAAAAAAGTTGGCAGCTGACGTTTGGTAATGGCCATGAGCGATCGCGTGCGTAAAGCAAGATACTATTCTACATATTCGAGGAACCAATTGGTACACTTTTAATAGAAGCTGAAAAGCTGAAGTTACTCATTTTCAATCCAGAAGCCCAGAGGATTACCCAATGGATATCTTAGATAATTATCAACGTATTATCAAAGAGGTATTAGTACCCTACACACAAATTCCTTATTCCTATGCAGCGATTGAATGTAAAACAGTCTTTGACAATGAAAACAACAGCTATTTACTGATAACTTTAGGTTGGGATGGTGTCAAACGCATTCACGGTTGCTTAGTTCATATTGACATTATTGATGGCAAAATTTGGGTGCAACGGGATGATACAGAAGATGGTGTTACCTATGAATTAGTAGCCGCAGGTATTCCCAAAGATAAAATTGTTTTAGGATTTCACCCGCCAAACGTGAGACAACATACCGGATATGCTGTGGCTTAGAAGGTGTTTGAAAAGTCTAATTTATTACTAGCCCAGGCGACTAGAAGTCGCGGCTACACAGACAAAACCCGCCTACGCGGGTTAAAAACCTTAATTTTTTATTAGTCCACGGAGGTGGACTTCCCTACGGGAAGCCGCTACGCGTCATGTTTTTGTAATAGCGTATCTCTAACGCGAAGCGTAGCCATATTATATTCGCCCCATACTTTTAAAGCATCATCTAAAGATTACTCTCAATTATCTGACGATACTCGCTCTTTTGCTTCACACCTTTGACTTCTTTCAATAATTCCTTATCCTTAAAGAATTGAATTGTTGGTGTCCCTATAATATTGGCATTTTCGGCAATATCTCGGTCTTGGTCAATGTCAATTTCGACAAAGTGGATTTTACCTTCAAATTCATCTACCACTTTATTTAATATCGGCTTGAGGGTATGACAAGGGCCACAACCAGGGGAAATGTATTTGACTATGATCAAGCGATCGCTTTCATGGAATAATTTTCTTAAGGCGTAACCCCCCTCATGGCAAGTCGCCTGCAAATTAAATCCAGCTTCTGCTTCCGCTTCCGTTTTCTTCGCTGGCTGGGGTGCTAATTCATTCACTGCTGTAGCTGACTGATGATGAAATTCTGTAATTAAATTCTTCGCAGATAACCAGCGTTCAGCTAACATCGCCGCCATACAGCCAGTACCAGCAGCCGTAATTGCTTGACGAAATTCATGGTCTTGCACGTCGCCAGATGCAAATACACCTTCTACACTGGTTTCTACAGAATTATTTTTAGTGACAATGTAACCCACCTCATCCAGTTCTAACTGTCCTTTAAATAAGGCAGTATTGGGACTGTGACCAACAGCGTAAAATAAACCCTTGGCGTGAATTTCGCTTTCTGCGCCAGTTTGATTATTCCGCACCTTCACCCCCTCCATGTGACCATCACCGAAGATATCCACCGCTTCAGTATGCCAATGCACTTGGATTTTGGGGTTACTTAAAACCCGATCTTGCATAGCTTTAGAGGCGCGCATTTTATCAGAACGCACCAGCAGATTAACTTTAGAACCGTATTTAGTCAGATAAATAGACTCTTCCGCCGCCGAGTCGCCAGCACCAATCACAGCTAATTCTGCACCGTGAAAAATTGGTGTTGCACCATCGCAAATTGCACAAGCAGAGATACCCCGACTCCAGAATTGATGTTCGCTGGGTAAACCCAAACGCTTGGCTGTTGCACCAGTGGCTATAACTATACTATGGGTTTTTATTTCCCTGTCTTGGGAACGGACAATAAAAGGACGCTGACTCAAATCAACAGAAGTCACATCCTCAGTATATAACTCTGCCCCCCAGCGTTGGGCTTGCGCCTTCATGTTATCCATCAGTTCCGGCCCGGTAATACCTTGGGGGAACCCCGGAAAGTTTTCGACTTCTGTTGTGGTCATCAGTTGTCCACCGGGTAAACCCCCCATTTCAAAGCCTTCAAAGACCACAGGTTTTAAATTCGCTCGTCCTGCATAGATAGCGGCTGTGTATCCGGCTGGCCCAGAACCAATAATTACTAAGTTTTCTACTGTGGGGTTAGGCATAGTATTAACTGTACTCATAACGACTATGGTTAATATAGCATAATCAGATAGCCCCTCTCCTTACTAAGGAACCACTGGTAAACACAAGTGATCTGATCCCCCTAAATTCCCCTAAACCCCTTCGGGGATGCGCCTTCGGCGTAGAAAAAGGGGGACTTTGATTCTAATTCCCCCCTTCTCAAGGCAGGGCTAGGGGGGATCAAAGCTTGATGTTAAGTGTAATACTTCCTACTATTTATGTTACTATAAAGTAGGAAAAATATAATTACCTTTTGGTAATACCATGCAAGCTGAAAAACTTTCTATTTCCTTACCAGCCTCTTTGGTGCAGTTCGTTGAGAATTACAAACTTACCAAGGGCTGTAAATCTCGTTCTCAAGTAATTGAATTAGCCATAGAATTACTGCGATATCAGGAGTTAGAACAAGCTTATCGAGAAGCTGCGGCGGAATTTAACCCAGAGTGGGATGTGACCGTAGGGGATGGGCTGATAGATGAAACGTGGTGAAATTTACTTTGCAAATCTCAGTCCCGCAGTCGGTTCCGAAATGGATAAACGCCGTCCGATACTAATTGTTAGCAATGATGCTAATAATAATGCCTCAAGTACGGTGACGATTTTACCAATCACCTCTAATATGAGTCGTGTGTATCCTTTTGAAGTTTTGTTAAATCCAGAAGATTCTGGTTTGTCCAAGCCTTCTAAAGTACAAGCGCAACAGGTACGCACGATTTCTAAACAGCGCATTTTGGGAGATGTGGTCGGTTGTTTGAGTCAAGATTTGATCACATTGGTGGATGCTGCGCTCAAGCTGCATTTAGGTTTGGAGTAGAATTATTCCAACCCACCATTAATTATGACTGGCAATGAGTTAGGCTCAGGAATGCGGATTGAATTAAGAACCCCAGCCCCAGCCCCTCTCCTTAGTAAGGAACCACTGTGTACACACAAGTCGAAGTAAACTACAAGGAGCTATCGTGTACACACAAGTCTTATCAAGTTGCCTCATCACGTTTTGATCCCCCCTAGCCCCCCTTGAGAAGGGGGGAATTAGAATCAAAGTCCCCCTTTGTAAGGGGGATTTAGGGGGATCAGATCACTTGTGTGTACACAGTGGTTCCTTAGTAAGGAGAGGGGGGTATGAGAAAGCATTATTTATGATTGTTGTTGTAGATATTTTCTAATGATTTCGGTATCTAGTTCTAACAGTTCTGCTATTTCTTGAATACTCATACCTTTCTCAGTAAGTTTTGAGACTAATTTTAATTTAGTCTTTTCTAAGATACTTTCGTACAGTCGAGTATTTTGGAATTCATCTAAATCAAGCATGGTTTCAATTTCCTCTAAAGCGAGAGTGGGAAACTTATAAAATACTATGGCTTGAATAAATGCTAGCACTTTCTTTTGCAGATTTTCATCAGGTAAGTTTTGCCTCGCCTGAGTGATTAGCTGTTGGGCTAAGGAAGGAGACTTTTTAGGTGTTTCTACAAACAGTTTGGCAATTCCTAACCCCAAAGAATATTCATTTCTGGTAGAAAGTTCATTCAGATAAACACAGCGTAAATGCTGTTCGCTTAAAAACCGATAGCGGGGATGAGGTGGGCTTTCGTGAATACGCTTGTCGTAAATGACAATTGCATACCAGTCTGAGTTGGCTGGTTGATATTGACGAAAATAAACGAAAATTTCTCCAAAAAGCCGTTCGTAGAATTCTTCATCTTTGTAGGTTTGCAATTCTACAAAATATAAAGGTTCATTTTCAAATCCCTCTTTTGTGGTGAATACCCCATCTAAGCGAAATGATTGTTGTTTGACTTCAGGCGCAGTGAAAGTGTAGATATTGGGATTTGTATCAGGTTTTTCAATCAGGTCAAAAAATATTTGTGGTAGTTCCTTAATCAGTTCATAAAAAATCACATCTGTTTTCATTGATGCTACTTTTGGTAAAGTTTACAGCCATTTTGGTTTGAATACAATATATAGCGTTTCCTAATCATATAAGCTATATCATAGCCCCCTCCTCGCTTGCGGGTTGGGCGTGGGGTCTTATCCCTCAATAATTTCACTTACCAGCACGGACTTACAAAATCCAGGTTTGGTGGTATTTGTCTGTGTAGCTGCGAATTTTAATCACCTCTTGCTTTTGTACTGTGTTATAAATCTGAAAATTTGGGAATACTAAGGCTTGTGTAAGCACACCCAAAAATTTAGTATCAGGAGTAATCACAATGGTCAATATCGAATCCGAGCTAATAGAAAAAATTCGTCAGCAGTATGATAGTTCCCCCTATCCCCGCATTCCCCTTGAGCAATCACCTAAAGAAAAGCCCAATTTACTTTATATTCATAGCTTGGTTACATCTTACTATTTAAGAAATCAAAAAATCATAGATACCAAAGATAAAGTAATCTTAGATGCTGGATGTGGCACTGGTTATAAATCTCTAGTTTTAGCAGAAGCCAATCCAGGCGCTAAAATTGTTGGAATTGATATTTCAGAAGAATCAATTAAATTAGCTCGGCAGCGTTTAAAATATCACGGTTTTGATAACGCGGAATTTCATGTGTTATCAATTGAAGATTTAACACAATTAAATTATCAATTCGATTATATCAATTGTGATGAAACTATCTATCTTTTTCCGGATTTGAATGCAGCTTTAGAAGCAATGAGATCATCTCTAAAGCCTGATGGTATTATTCGTAGTAATTTGCATAGTTCCATCCAGAGATTCGCTTATTTCCGCGCTCAACAAGTCTTCAGTATGATGGGTTTGATGGCAGGAAATCCAGAAGATTTAGAGACAGAAATCGTTACAGAAACGATGAAAGCTTTAAAAGATAACGTCAAATTAAAAGCTATGGCTTGGAATCTTAATTTTGAAGGAGAGGACAGAAAAGAAAATATTTTAATGAACCACTTGTTACAAGCAGATAAAGGTTACACCGTAACTGATATGTTTACTGCTTTGCGTGCATCTGACCTAGAATTTATCAATATGGTGAACTGGCGACAGTGGGAATTAACGGATTTATTCAAAGAGCCAGATAATTTACCTGCTTTTCTGGCGATGAGTTTACCCGATATTTCTATAGAAGAGCGCCTACATTTATTTGAACTGCTACATCCTATTCATCGGCTGATTGACTTTTGGTGTGGTCATCCTCAGCAATCACAGGCTTTTGTACCCATTTCCGAATGGACTGACTCTGATTGGTATACAGCGCAGGTACATCTGTGTCCTCAGTTAAAAACTCCCAAGTTCCAAGAAGGTATCATAGCTTCTCTTCAAGAAATTCGACCATTTATCATTAGTCAACATTTATCGCTCATAGAAGGATTTATTGAGATAGAAAGTTCAATAGCCGGTTGCTTGATACCTTTGTTAGAGCAACCACAGTCAATCATGTCTCTGGTAGAGCGCTGGAAACAATTTAGACCAATAGACCCTGTAACCTCAACGCCGACAGATGAGCAGCAAGCCTTCAATCTAATGAAAAAGTGGTTCTTAAGGCTGGAGAGTCTTGGTTACGTAATGCTGGAGCGACAATCTTCATAGCTCAATCAACTATACCGAAAGAACCCTGGTTTCTTTAAAAAAGCAGGGTTCTCTAATTTTACAAATGATTGAGGATATGACCTTTTGATATTGGAGCAAAATTTTTTTTGTTGGGGTGATATGAAATTGATCAGGTGTGGGTAAGTTATATCTAGAACGAAAGATAAAATCATAATTCAGGGAAAACACTTATGAAAACCGAATTAAAAGCCAAATTTATCCAACACCTCCAAGGCAACAAGAAAAACGAAGAAGGTTTTACACTTATTGAATTGTTGGTTGTAATCATCATCATCGGTATTTTGTCAGCTATTGCATTACCTTCCTTCTTGAACCAAGCGAACAAAGCTAGAGAATCTGAGGGTAAACAATACGCTGGTGCTATGAACAGAGGTCAACAGACACACTACCTGGAAAACCAGATATTTTCTGATGATATTGAAAATATGGGTCTAGGTATTGCCACTCAGACTGCTAATTATGATTACTCACTCAAGAATAGCGGTGGAACTGTTTTAACAGAAGATGATGCAAAGACTCACGTTCTTAACGTTGCAGATCCGAGAAACTCTGTTAACCTGAGAGCCTTTATCGGTGTTACTGACCTGATTCAATCTGGCGGTGCTACAACAACAACTGCTATCTTATGCCAGAAGATAGACGCAGGTGCATTTGATGAAGATGGTGTAGAAGTTGTTCTTGCTGTTGACGCAGTGGCACCAAAATGCGTTGATGAATTCAAAGCAATTCAATAAGATTGTTTAGAGAATGGCTTTGAAAACTATCAAATTTCTCAAGCTATGATCCAGATAATTTCATCTAATTAATCTAAAAGTAGGTAAAAATTTACCTACTTTTTATTTTTTATTTTCGTTGTTACAATTATGAACACTCTAGAAAATCAAGCAAAACAAGCATTTGAAAGTATCCAACAAGGTGAGTATTACCAAGCAGGAGAAATTTATCAAGGATTAATTAATAGTCAACCAGATGTCAAAGAATATCATTGGTACTTTGGATTATCCTTACTTTTACAAGGTCAAGAAGCAGAAGCACAAACCACTTGGATGTTAGCAATATTTGAGGGAGAAGAAACAGAAATTCAGCAGTGGACTCAGGAATTAGTCAAGGTTTTAGAAACAGAAGCACGAAGACAGGAAGAATTAACACAATATCAACTTGCTTGGGTTATTCGTCAACACTTACGAGAAATTAATCCTGGTGATGTTAATAATATTTTAGAGCTAATCAAAATATCTTTAGAATTAGAAAATCTGACTCAAGAAGGATTTGCGGAATTAGATATTATTGAAATTTTAAATTCTCACTTAGAAAAAATAGATAGAGAATTATTATTTTTTGTTTTAAAAAAAGCTTTAAAAATATTATGGTTTGAGCCTTGGATATTAGATTTTCCTGAAGCGTGTATTCACTATTTAGATCCCTTGCAACTGACTCACTGTGTCATGTTAACTGCTACGGAAGCTGCTTATGCCGGACACAAGTTCAATTTAGCAATTAAATATGCTGAACTAGCTTTAAAAATTAATTATCCAGATACGGCAGTTATTTCAGAAGTTCTCAGTCACCTAGCCACTTTTTATTATGAAGTTGCCAATTTTGACCAAGGAATTAATCTTTCTAAAAAAATACATCATTTAGCAACTAATACCACTGATTTAATCAATGCTAATGTCATGGTATTACAGGGTTTATTACGTTCTGGTGGACGTTGGTATGAGGCTATCCCAGTTATCCAAGAATATGAAACTTATTTAAATCAGCTAATTATAGAACAAGAAAATTTAGCAAGAACTAAGATATATCGTTTGCTAAATTGTACATATTATCTGCCCTATCTGCGTGATGCTGCTCGACAAAACCGCTTTTTACATAATGAAGTTCTCCAAATTTGTCAAACCAGTATACAAACTTATGCTCAAGAACAATATAACCGTTATTCTCAAGCAAATACTCAGAGAATAAAAGCACCGAAAAAACAATTAAAAATAGGTTATCTTTCCCATTGTTTGCGAGAACATTCAGTTGGTTGGCTAGCCCGATGGTTATATAAATATCATAATAGAGAAGAATTTGAAATTTATACTTACTTCGTTACCTACCGTTCTCATATTCAGGACTTTCTGCAAGATTGGTATGAAGAAAAATCCGATCATGTCAGAAAACTAGGCCGAGATGGAATCGAAATTGCGGAACAAATTCATCAAGATGGAATTGATATTTTAATAGATTTGGATAGCATGACTGCGGATATTAGCTGTGAAGCAATAGCATTAAAACCAGCCCCCATTCAAGTAACATGGTTAGGTTGGGATGGTTCCGGTATACCTGCTATTGATTACTATATTGCTGATAATTATGTATTACCAGAATATGCCCAAGAATATTACAGTGAAAAAATTTGGCGGTTACCACATACCTATTTAGCTGTTGATGGTTTTGAGGTAGGTGTACCGACTTTGCGACGAGAGGATTTAGAAATTCCTAGCGATGCAGTCATTTATTTTAGCGCCCAGTCAGGTTATAAACGTAATCCTGATAATGTGCGTTTACAAATGAAAATCCTTAAGGAAGTACGAAATAGTTATTTCTTAATTAAAGATATTAATAAAGATGTAGGTGTAGTGAGGGAGTTTTTTGAACAGATTGCGGAATCAGAAGGAGTAAATAAAGAGAGATTACGCTTTTTAGAAAAAGTCCCGTCATCCTCGATTCATCGTGCTAATTTACAGATTGCTGATGTGGTGTTAGATACCTATCCCTACAATGGTGCAACCACGACAATGGAAACTTTATGGATGGGTGTACCTCTAGTCACGAAAGTGGGAGAGCAATTTTCGGCACGGAACAGTTACACCATGATGGTAAATGCAGGTATTAGTGAAGGTATAGCTTGGAGTGATGAGGAGTATATTCAGTGGGGTGTACGTTTGGGTACTGATGCTAAATTGAGACAACATATACATTGGAAGTTATTAAAGTCACGTCAAACTGCACCACTGTGGAATGGTAAACAGTTTACTCGTGATATGGAAAATGCTTATCAGCAAATGTGGCAAAGGTATATTAAATAAGCTTGAGCTGTAAGTAAGTCGGCGCAAATAAACCCAAATATGTAACAGAATGTAAAACTCCCAATATCCTTGCGATTGCTTCATTCCACTATGGCTAACGCCACGCTACGCGAACGTTGCACTCGCAATGACATACATTGAAATTTTCACGCCGACTTACTTAGTGAGGACTTCAGTCCTCCTCTTTCCGGAAGTACTAAAGTAATTACTACGAACTTTTGTCTACAACCTGTTGATAAAAGGTTTCTAAACCTGCGACACAGACTTGATCATCAAAAAGATAATTTTGACGCTGACTTATTCTTTCTGATATGTTGCATCGCCAAACTGGGTCTATTCCTAATTTAACAGCAATTTCAATATATTCTGCTTCATTCTTAGCAATGGTATCTGTTACTCCTAGCAGTTTCAAAAAGCTGTCTGTGTGACGACCACGCATAAATTCCCCTGGACAAGTGACAATGGGGAGATTACAGGCTATGGCTTCTAAACTAGTATTACCACCAGACCAAGTAAATGTATCTAAGTAAACATCTGAGAGTAAGTTAATCATCAGATAGTCTAGCCGTTCTGGAATATTAAGATGAACACAGTAATCTTGACTATTTAATCCTAACGCCGCAAAAGCACGTTGTAACCGAGGCTTTAATACAGTACCCCGTAAAAATACAAATTTGGCTTTAGGAATCCGACTAGCAATTTCTGCCAAGATAAAATCATATTGTGGTAGATATTTAAAAGGTGCTTGGCAACATAAATAAATTACATCATCATCACATAAACCATAGTTTGAACGAGTTTTGATAACTTGAGGAATGTATGGTTTAGGGTAGGAAACACCAATATTCGGTAAAAGAATTAATTTTTCTGAGTAATGTTCTTGGGCATTTTCCGCTTCCATTAACTCACTAGATAAAAAATAATCAATAGTTGGTAAGCCAGTTGTTACCGGATGTCCCCAAGCTGTACACTGCACAGGTGCAAGCCGCAATCCTGCCATTTGCATAGTTGGTGCGTCCATACCGATTTCAGGATACACTAAAATGTGTAGTTTATCAGCAACTATTTGCTCACAAACTGCTGGTAAATTATCAGGCATATGATAGAAAAAATTGCTATAATCCTTAAATTTTTGAGTCACTGGATCTGCTTGATTACCTGTATAGTAACAGTAAATTTCAAACTTTTGATGATCACAATAACGTAACCAACCAGTTAACCAAAGTGTGCCGCTATAAGAATGTAGGTAATGTGAAGCGTAGCCAATGCGAATTTTCTCTTGTGACTGAAGCTGCGGACTAGATAAAGGTACAACCCATTGTGGAAAATTAGCCGCCATTATTTTATGCACTAACTTTCCATACTGGCGTTGCAAATCTACATCATTTTGAGCTTGATAAGAGAGGTAAAAATTAGTTAACCTACCTATGCCAGTTAAAGCATTATTTCTTTCTTGTGGAGTGTTGAGAGAGGTTTTTTGAATTAAATCTTGCAGTCCTTGAATATATCTCTGACGATATAATGTTATTTCTTCTGGATGATCATAAATTGTGGGGACTGTTAAATATTTAAGTAATGAAAAAGTATAATCATCTGGTAGTAATGTATAAGCATTTTCAGCCCTGATAATAGCTTCTTGATTATATCCATTAATTCGTAAGTCTATAATTAATGAAAAATTTAATCTTGGATCACTGGGATAAACATTAATGCCTTCTTTTAGCGTAAAAAAATATTGATCTAGCAGGTTTAAATTCCTATAACATTGACTTAACCGCCAATAAACTTCTGCATCATATGATTGGAGTTTTATAAGTTCTTGAAATTGAGGAATCGCTTGTTGCCATTTACCTTGAGAGTACAGTTTATTACTCAGGCAAAAAAAAACTGTTCGTCTCTAATTGGATTTAAATTTTCTAACTCATAAGCTGTGATAGTTTCGGCTTTTGCTTGAATTAGCCCATTTTGATCTTCATGTTCTAAGAGAATTTTGCCCCTGATGCGAGGTAGCAAAGTTTCCCACTGAATATCTGCCAAATCTGCCACCAGAGAAATTTCTAATCCTTCGGTAATATCTAAATCTTCTTGCATGAGAATATTCATTACCACACTAGATAAAAATAGTTCGGCATCTTCTACAGCAATGTTATTAGTATTCACCAGTAAAGTAGTCTTTTCACTATCAGGATGACTTGCTACTACCTTAAAGACTTTTTCCAACTCTAAGCCAATTGACTCTTCTGGTTGTGACCAATCAGGAAAAATTATAAAATTAATTTCTTTAAGATTTAAACTCACAAGAGTAGCTTCAATTAAGACAGAACTAACAGTTTCCGCCATATTTGACCAGGAAAACTTTTGTGCTTGCATTAAACCAGCAGCCATCAATGCTTGACGAATGCTAGGTTTCTGCACCTCACAGAGTCCATTTGCAAGTCCATCCACATCATCATCATTCACATATATTGCTGCTTCTCCTGCAACTTCTGGAATTGAGGCGTTACGACAAGTAATGACAGGACAACCAGAAGCCATTGCTTCAATTATCGGCATCCCAAAACCTTCATATTTAGAAGGATAAACCAGTGCTAACGCACCAGAATAAGCTATGGCTAATTCTTCATCGCTGAGTTGCAATGTATGAACTATACTACCTGATGTGTAAGCTCTAAAATTAGGTGCTAATACACCACCACTTCCAGTCAAGATAATTTCAAAACCATTACTACTGGCAAGTTGTGCAAAAGCTTTAAAAAATAAAATTCCATTCTTATAACCACTACCAGCACCAACTAATAAGAAGTAAGGTTTAGTGATACCATATCTATTTCTAAAAACGTTAACTTCTTCTGGTTTTGCGGGTGAAAAAGTATTACTTACGCCACAATGAGCGACAGTAACGGTTTGTAGTTGTATATCTGGAAAACAGCTTGCAAGGTCACGCGCCGTATTTTCTGATATTGCTATGTAAGAGGATGCTGTTTGGATAGCTTGATGTTTTGCTTGCCACATGGGATTATTCATATCCCAACCCATAACTTCTGGGATCATGTCATAGGCCATGAATACAGAAGGTGTTGTATGAGGATTAGTATAATAAGAAGAGATAAATAAATCTGCACCTTCTTGATCACATACCTGCTGTAGCATCTCTCGGTCAGCATCAGTATTATTATAGTCGTAAGCTTCTATATTACGGTATCTAATACCAGGAATCTTGGGAGCAGTTCCAGCACGGTCAAGCACAATTATATGCTTTGCAAATCCGTTATTTTTCCATTCTTCTAGTAATGATTTCCAGACACGGGCAATACCAGTTTTGTAGAGTTGAAAGAATACACCATCAATTAGAATTGTTGATTTTTTTGTCCTAGAATCAGTACAATTAACGTTGAAATTGACCAAATTTGAATGATGACGAATAAGTGCAGTAACCGCTTGTGAGTAATCACTCTGAAGCAAAGACTCTTTTTTGAATTTTAGGGACTGACTTTGACACAAATTATTAAATACATTTGGTTCTAGACTTTTATTTGTCAGCAGGTGTAATGATGTACCATTAGAGTATAAATTTAAATCATATTTATCTGCAATTACGGTTAAACTTTTAAGTGTATATATTGATATATGCTGACCTTCGTGAGGCGCATAATACCACCACTCAGAAGGTTTAGGATTATTTTCTGGTAGCAGTTCTGTACTAAAAAGAATGTTTTGAGAGTATTTTAAAATATGTTCAATCTCTTCAATTGGATTGACAAAATGCTCAAAAACCTCAAATGCAGTTACTAATTCATATAACTCATTCGTAGATTGGTCTGTTTCAAAACCTTTAGCAAATAAATTTTTACAGAATTTGTCTATCCAGTAAAAATTAAAACCTAAATCCCTCATCATTCTGACAAATAGACCATAGCCGCCGCCATAATCTAAAAATTTTGCTTCATGGTTAAAAAGATGAAAGAGAATTCGGGCGGATGTATGTGATAACCCATTATTACGTAATACTAAACCAACATCAGTTCCAGCTATAGCTTCAGAATAAGCTTCTTCTAACCAATATGGTTCTTCTGTCTGGATAAAACCACAATGAGAACATTGAAAATAATCAATTTCATGCTTACCTAGTACAATTCCTTTTGCAAATATATGTGAATCAGATTGACATACTTTGCATTTCACAGGCGTGGCATTGTCTAAGCTTTGATCGGGAGTAAGTTTTTCGGTATAAAATTTTCTTTCTCTATTATTCATACTAGTTAATATTTCTGTTAAACGAGTTTGTATTTACTCAAAGCCCAAGGAGTATAATTGTAGCGATCGCTCTCAATCTGCCATTTTTCAACCTTTTCTATTATCACCTTAATAGACAATTATGGGTATATTTTTGAACTCCTAATAAAATTATTATATTCAGATGCAATGGGTAGAATCAGATGACTGTACTTATCTGGGAAAGCAGCTATGTCTGTGTAGTGAAAAGTAATATTTTGACTATAAATATTGTTTAACATATATTCGTTAATTTGTTCTACAAAGTGAGAAGAGCCTTCGTAAATTAACGGATTTCCAAAATTATCTATGACCATATATTTTGTATAATTCATATCTGCTAGTTTATTCAGCAAATCTTTCGCAAGCTCTATATCTGTTATAGATAAAATTTCATTTTCCCAATAAAGTATAGGAGTATCTTCTTTTATTTTGCTTAGAGAAGAAAGTAAAATTTCAAAATCAAATCCATCTGTATCAGTTTTTAAAAGTATACATTTGCCTATATCCAACTTTATCATAATAGATTCTAATGAATGAGATTCTATAAATTTATTTTCCGTTTCTACCGCTTTAGCCGTACCATTATTTTTTACCAATTCTACCTGATTAGAAGTATTTTTAGATACAAAAGAATTTACAAAAGTAATTCTCTCGTTATAATCTAAAAGGTTCAATTTCATCAGACTAAAAAATTCTTTATCTGCTTCTATACATATTATGGGGTTTAAACAATATTGCAGCAAAAGAGCTGTTGTATCACCAACGTTTGCTCCAATGTCAACTATAAAATCTTGACTGTTAGGTAAATGTTTAGCGATGAGAGCAATAAATTTATCATAAAGTCTAAACCTAGCCTGATAAAGTGGCAAAGCATGATCATGGGGAAGTCTCAAAGGGATTTCTTTGATGTTGTAAGTAATAAAATTTTTGTCTAGTTGGTTTATAATTGGTTTTTTTTCTTGTAATACAACATCGATTTGGCTGCTTAAATTATCAATTTTGCCAGATAGTATTTGATCTCCTGATAATTCTGATAAAACTTTTTTATCTTCGTATTTTAAAGAAATTTTTGCAGAGATATAACCCAACAACACATCCCACTCAATGGAAGCTAAGTTACGCACAAGAGACAGTTGTAATCCTTCACTAATATCTAAATCCTCTTCCATTAATAAATTCATAGCGATACCAGATAAAAACATTGTTGCTTCTTCTGCGTAAATATTACCTGTGTTAATAAGTAAAGTAATTTTTTCGCTTTCAGGATGATTTGCTAAAGCTTGAATTACTTGTTGTAATTCTAAACCCAATTCATCCTCTGGTTTTGTCCAATCTGGGAAAATAATATAATTAATTTGCCTGAGATTCAAAGACAGCAAAGTTTCATATTCAAAATTCTGGACATAGGAAATAAATGTCATTTTACTAATTCCTCTTGTATGGGTATTTAAATCTTAATTTAGTAAGGATGATTATAGTTATATTTTTCTTACGGACAATGAAATAATCTTCCCCTAAACTAGCCATGTTTGATTAATACCTGTAAAAAATACTTAGGTAATATAAGCCTCTACTAAACATAGGATACCCACCACACTATAGGAAATATCATCTGGGCGAATTTTTTACACAAATCTT
The DNA here is from genome assembly GCA_007692755.1 of Nodularia sp. (in: cyanobacteria). Lineage (GTDB taxonomy): Bacteria > Cyanobacteriota > Cyanobacteriia > Cyanobacteriales > Nostocaceae > Nodularia. The sequence goes on from REBL01000169.1 coordinate 18,368, forward strand.
AAAAGCTGACTTCAAAAGACTAATTAGTAATATCTGTTTCAAAACAAAATTTACCGGTTTTGTTGCAGAGATACATAGTTTACTCTTATTTTCAGCCAAACATAAATTTCAGCGAGAGGCTCAGATCCCCGACTTCTTCAAGAAGTCCGAGATATATATTTGCATTATTCACTAATTTATGATATGGAAAGCTGCCAATGAATATCAGCTAAAAATATTAGGGTTTCCAGCATTTCCCAAAAAATGAGAGAATTACAAGTTAACCATTACAACTACAAAATTTTAAATACACAGATCATGGTCAAAATTCAATTTTCTAAAGGTATTGACGAAGAAGTAATTCCCGAAGTACGCTTAACGCGATCGCGCACTGGAGACAGTGGTACAGCCACCTTTATCTTCACAAATCCCCAAATATTGGCGGAAGGTAGCACCGAAGAAATCACCGGGATGTACCTGATAGACGAAGAAGGCGAAATCATTACCCGCGAAGTTAAGGGTAAATTTGTCAACGGTAAACCAGAAGGCATAGAAGCAATTCATGTGATGAAATCCCCCGAAGAATGGGAACGTTTTATGCGCTTCATGGAACGCTATGCCGAACAAAACGGTTTGGGATTCAATAAAGCTGATTGACACCAAATTCAAATATGCGTCTGATATTATCTCTGTAGAGACGTTGTATACAACGTTTCTACATTCTTTGACTTTCCCCCTCATCCCCCTTACTTCTCGTGTCACCACAACCACACCCCGACTCCCCAGGAAACATAGTCACCTGTGCTGTTGTGACAGTCAGTGATACTCGTGACCCAGAAACCGATAAAAGTGGTCAGCTAATCCAGCAAATGCTTGTTGCTGCTCACCATATTGTGGGAGCATACAAAATCATTAAAGATGAGCCAGCGCAGATTCAAGCACAGATAAAAGAATTGAGTAAAAATGCTGGTTTAGATGTAATCATCTTCAATGGTGGTACTGGTATCGCCCCCAGAGATACCACCTATGATGCTATTGAGAAATTATTAGAGAAAACCTTACCCGGATTTGGGGAGTTATTTCGATTTTTAAGTTATCAAGAAATTGGTTCCCGCGCGATCGCTTCTCGTGCTGTGGCTGGCGTTTATCAACATAAATTAATCTTCTCCCTTCCCGGTTCTAGTAACGCGGTGCGATTGGGGATGGAAAAGCTGATTCTGCCGGAAATGGCTCATTTGGTTAGTCAGTTGCAGATGTAGGGAAATTCTTTTTTGTGTCATAACACCCCTCCCCCCAAGCGAGGCTAAGGTGTACACACAAATAATCTGATCCCCCTAAATCCCCCTTCTCAAGGGGGACTTTGATTCTATTTCCCCCCTTCTCAAGGGGGGCTAGGGGGGATCAAAACGTGATGAGGCAACTTGATAAGACTTGTGTGTACACAGTAGCGGGGCTGGGGGTGCGGTTCCATTAAAAAACCCCCGTATATCCGGAGGTTGTCGTTTCTTAAATTAGTTTTTCAAAAGTCTTAAAAAGCAGCAATTCCTACTGAATGCTACGCGATCGCTAAACAAATCACAGCCAAAATCGCAGCGATAATATAAAACACCGCCACTACTTGTAGTTCTGACCAGCCTGTCAACTCTAAATGATGGTGTAGGGGAGCCATTTTAAATAAACGCTTACCTTTTCCATCTGGTCCCTTTGTCGCTTTGTAATAACCTACCTGGGCGATTACCGAAAGAGTTTCTACAAAGAAAATCCCACTGAGAATAAACAGCGCTACCAAACTATTAGTCAGTAATGCCACAGCCGCTAAAGCCCCACCCAGCGCTAAGGAACCAGTATCACCCATGAATACACGGGCTGGGTTGCGGTTATGGGCTAAGAAACCTAAGCAACCGCCACTTAAAGCGGCACAAAAAACCATCAATCCAGGGTAAGCCGGGGCAATTATCGCACCTAATGTCAGTAAAGCGATCGCCACGGTTCCTGATGCTAAACCATCAATCCCGTCAGTTAAATTAGTGGCATTACTTTCTGCGACTAAGGCAAAACCAGCCAAAGGCCAGAATAAAAATCCTAAAGGCAGTGTAAAACTCACCCAAGGTAAAGCAATATTTGTAATCTGAGAATCTTGAGTAGACATCAGCCACAGACAAAACACGGCTGCAAATACAATTTGCAAAGCCAGTTTCATCTTCGGGGATATGCCTTTATTTGATTTGCGGCGGAGAATTTGCCAATCATCCAGCCAGCCCACAAATCCATAGCTGAGAGTTAAAGCCGAAACGGCCAGCACTTCTGGGGAAAAATTAGCAAATATACAGGCGATCGCCACAGCCACGGGGACAAAGAATATACCCCCCATCGTTGGTGTACCAGCTTTTTTCAAATGGGCTTGGGGTCCATCCTCCCGGATGATTTGCCCAGTTTTGAGTGCTTCCAGCAGTGGTATAACTACAAAGCCGATAGCCGCTGCACTCACAGCAGACACCAACAATGGTAATGTCAGTGACATCCCTTGCCACGGCGTTCTATTACCCAGCCAATCAAATATCAATGCTGCTACACTGAGGGCTAGGACTAAACCAGAAGCTAATCCAATACCCGAAACGTTTGATCCTTGGTTAGGAGACAATTTAGCGTCCACAAAAATTTCCTTCACTCCACACTTAAAAAATTCAACAATCAAAACAATAGATATTACCTAGTACAGCCAGGCAAAAATTAATATAGATTTTGTCACGGCAAAAGCCTGTTGAGTTTTGACGAAGGCGTAGCGGTACTAGTAATCAGCCTCCATAGGCTAATCTTCGTCTACACTCACTTCACTGTCATCATCCATATCGTAATCCTCTATGCCGTCTTCTGTACTTAATAAGTCTGATATTTCTGCTTCTTGTTGTGAAAACTCGGTTTCTTGAACATGACGCGCTACGAGACGGCCTTTAAATTGCAACCAGTCCAACATCGAAGACTCTGGCTTTAATGGGATTACCTGTGCGCGTTGGTTGCGGGGTTCTTCACTTAAAGGAGAATTCAACATATCTACGAAAACACAAAAAGGTTTATGTAACTAGACATTAAGAAGTCTATCACTGACAAGGGATAATTTAATTATTCATTCGACTCTGGGGTGAATAAATCCGTAAGCTGACAGAATTATTTTTATTTAATAGTGGTTGAACAACCTGGAAGAGATTTTTAGTATTTTGTAAGGTGCTATACATACGACATTAATATCGACTTAAGGTAGATGAATCTTGATGATTTTTGAGGTGACAGACGATGATCGGCAAAGCAAATCTCATTGATGCGATCGCTGGAACAAATCGCGGTTTAGTAGCGACTGAACCACAAAAACAGGCTATCTTAGCCGCGATCGCTAACTTGGAAGACTTTAACCCTACGCCTCGTCCCCTAGAAGCAAGCAATTTGCTCGATGGTGATTGGCGCTTAATCTATACAACCAGTAAAGCTCTTTTAAACCTGGATCGTATTCCTTTATGTAAACTTGGTCAAATTTATCAGTCTATTCGGGTCAATACTACCAGCGTCTATAACATAGCCGAGATTTATGGCTTACCTTATCTTGAAGGATTAGTTAGCGTCGCTGCCAAATTTGAACCAGTTTCAGAACGACGTGTCCAAGTAAAATTTCAGCGCTCAATTGTTGGTTTAAAACGTTTCATAGATTACAGTTCTCCCGCCAGTTTTATCCAGCAAATTGAAGCTGGTAAAAAAATTACGGCGATTGATACACCTTTAAATAGTGATAAACAGCAGGGCTGGTTGGACATCACTTATTTAGATAGCGATTTGCGAGTTAGCAGGGGTAACGAGGGTAGTGTGTTTGTTTTAAGTAAAACATAAATTTTTTCCACTTTGTGTATTATCCGAATGAAATTAAGCGATCATGGGGTTTTTGTCAAGGAGGGTCAGACACCTATTGTAAATTTGGGATTTGAGATTAGTAAGTCCTCAAAGGAAGAGATGAAAGCGATGGGGCGTATAACAATCTGGTGATAAATAACTTAACAAAGCCTCTAAGCGAGACCTAGAGGATGTACAGTGAAATCAATTAGCCCCAGATATTGGCAATCAATAATTAAAAGGGAAGATAATCATGGTTCAACGTGGTTCTAAAGTACGTATTCTCCGCCCCGAATCCTACTGGTTTCAGGAAGTAGGCACTGTGGCTACTATCGACCAAAGCGGCATCAAATACGCTGCAATTGTGCGGTTTGATAAGGTCAATTACTCTGGCATCAACACCAATAACTTTGCCGTAGACGAATTAGTTGAGGTAGAACCACCAAAGGCTAAAGCGAAAAAGTAAGCGGCAAAGTCCAAAGGGGATGATTTGGTGAGATGATGGAGAGAAGCCTGAAGTATGATGTCTAGAACTTTGAGTTCTGGTATCCTTGAGCCTAAAATACTCTACTTTATAGGAAGCCGACCTGCGGGTATTTACGGTTTTTCTTTGGTTGTAAGATAACAGACTCATTCAAGTCTATATACTTACCCATCATCTGACCATTTGATCCCCAATAGCTAAAATTTGCCTGTTTAATCAGCTTAAATGCCTGAACTGCCTGAAGTCGAAACAGTCCGCAGGGGTCTAAATCAATTGACCCTGCATCGAGAAATTACGGGTGGGGATGTGTTGCTAAACCGCACCATCGCCTACCCATTTTCTGTAGATGAGTTTATTCCTGAAATTACTGGCAGTGCGATCGCTTCTTGGCATCGTCGTGGTAAATATCTTTTAGCCCAACTCACTCACTCATCTCATTCATCTCCCGTTTGGTTGGGCGTTCATCTGCGAATGACTGGTCAACTCCTGTGGGTACATCAAGATGAACCAGTACACAAGCACACCAGGGTGAGGTTATATTTTAAAGACCAGCAAGAATTACGCTTCGTAGACCAGCGCACCTTCGGTCAAATGTGGTGGGTTCCCCCAGGAGTAGCAGTAGAAACTATCATGACTGGTTTAGCAAAACTGGCAGTAGACCCGTTTTCACCAGAGTTCACAGTTGAGTATCTCGCCCATAAATTGCAAAATCGCCGTCGTCCCATCAAAACGGCATTATTAGATCAGTCAGTGGTCGCAGGATTAGGTAATATTTACGCTGATGAGGCTTTATTTAAGAGTGGAATTTTACCAGAAACCCTCTGTCTAGATTTGCAGTTGAAGCAAATTCAGCGTTTACATACAGCCATCATTCAAGTCTTAGAAACCAGCATTGCGGCTGGCGGGACAACCTTTAGCAATTTTCTCAATGTTCAAGGAGTTAACGGTAATTATGGCGGTGTAGCTTGGGTATATAACCGCACTGGCGAACCTTGCCGAGTTTGTAGTACGCCCATACAGCGCATTAAATTAGCCGGGCGTTCCAGTCACTTCTGCCCCCAGTGTCAAAATTGATGGGAGTGGGGAGTGGGGAGTGGGGAGTGGGGAGTGGAATATTTGCTTTGTCCTTTTGTGTTCCAGATATTCTTAAGTGAAAATACATCTGCTCACAAGCTAAAATCCTCTTAAAACGATCTGCAAATTCAAGAGGCAATTTATGGCAGTCAAAAAGGGAGACATGGTTCGCGCTATCCGCGAGAAGTTGGAAAACAGTCTGGAAGCAAAAGCCAGTGATACCCGCTTTCCTTCATATTTGTTTGACAGTAAGGGCGAAATTGTCGATACGAAAGGTGATTATGCTCTGGTAAAATTCGGGAAAGTGCCAACACCCAATATTTGGTTACGCTTGGATCAACTTGAAGAATTTAACTAACCTTCAGCGTCAAGTCTGACCCTACACACACAAAACCTGCCTCCGCAGGTTTTAATATTGCATTTTATCCTTCTCTACCCTGTAACCCACCTCTGCGACTAGCGAGTTCTTTCTCTATTTCATCTTCATCTAATAAATGTTTACCAGAAGCAACAATTCTAGAGCGAATTTGGCGTAACCGTTCTCCCAAGGGAGTTTTATTTACAGAGGTTTTCAAGCGAAGAAATTCCACAAAATTTAAAACTTCCTCTTGTTTATCTTGTGGAAGGGAACGCCATTTGGTTAATAACTCTTGTTCTGTACTCATTTTGACTACCTACCTTTGATAATTTAGTCAAAGCAATATTAATCTATAATATGTCTGATTCTTCAAGAATTGGCTCAAGCCAATAAAGTCTAACTTTCTTAATTACGAATTACAAATTACGTTAGCGAAGCTCCTCTGAAAGAGGCATTACGAATTATTATGATTTCTCCTATTCTATGCCGTTCGCCTCGTGTCACCATCGTGGGTGCTGGTAGGGTTGGTAGTACTCTCGCCCAACGCATTGCTGAGAAAAATCTTGCAGATGTGGTGTTGCTGGATATTGTTGAGGGAATGCCCCAAGGTTTAGCATTAGATTTGATGGAAGCTAGGGGTATTGAGTTACATCATCGGCAGATTATCGGGACGAATGATTATGCTGATACTTCTGATTCCGAAATTGTGGTAATTACCGCCGGAATTCCCCGTAAACCTGGGATGAGTCGGGATGATTTGCTGAAAATTAATGCCAAGATTGTGGTCGAAGCAGCTAAGAGTGCGATCGCACATTCTCCCAATGCTATTTTTATAGTGGTCACCAATCCCTTAGATGTGATGACTTATTTAGCTTGGGAAGCTACAGGTTTACCACGTCACCGAGTTATGGGTATGGCTGGGGTATTGGACTCAGCCCGATTTGAAACTTTCATTGCTTTAGAATTAGGGGTGTTACCTGCTGATGTGAAAGCGATGGTATTGGGTAGCCACGGTGATTTAATGGTTCCCTTGTCTCGTTATGCGACCGTTAACGGCATTCCCATTACAGAATTACTCGATTCAGCCACAATTGCCCGTTTGGTAGAGAGAACCCGCAACGGGGGCGCGGAAATTGTGGAATTGATGCGGACTGGTGGGGCATTTTTTGCCCCTGCTTCAGCTGCGAGTGTGATGGTGGAATCAATTTTGTTGAATCAGTCGCGGTTGTTACCTGTGGCGACTTATTTACAAGGTGAATACGGTTTAGATGATGTTGTGATTGGTGTTCCCTGTCGTTTGGGTTGCGGTGGAATTGAGAAGGTTTTGGAATTGCATCTCACCGATGGGGAAGGAGAAGCTTTGCAGATGTCGGCGCAATCTGTGCGGAACAATATTAATCGGGCGCAGGAAATTTTAAATGGTTAACAACTTAAAAATGGCATTTTGTATTTCTTATGATAGAGCAAATTGAATTTATACTATTAGAAACTTTTGATCGAGAAGAGGGAAAATATGTTGAGTTTAAGACGATAGAGTCTACAAAACCTGTTCATAAAATTGTAGATTATGCAGAGGAATATATAATAGGTTTTCTCAATGCTGCTGTAGAAGGAAACCTTTATTTAGGTATAAATGATCTGGGTAAAATAGTAGGAATTACTATTGATCGAAGTCAAAGAGACGAAATTCAAAAAAGAATCACTGATAAACTAACTAATATAGATCCAGTCATTCCTCCCTCTTGCTATGACGTTTATATTCATTTTGTTAATGATGCAGAAGACAAGCAAAGTGACAGTTTATGTATTGTGCAAATCCACGTTTCACAAATAGAAGAAGATTATCTTTACAAAGCATCAAATGGAACATATTGGCTCTATGAAACAAAAGGCGGTAGTAACTATCTCAAAAAGGCATCAAGTTGTATAAAATTAAATCCTGAGCAAATTGCACAAGAGATTAAATACCGCAATCAAAAACATTTAAGAAAAAAATTACAAGATATTAATGAAAAACTTGCAAAGGAACCAGATAATCAGTCAATTTTATGGGAGAAAGTTAATATAGCAAAATTTATGGGCGATATCCAGACAATGGATGAAACCTATAAAAAGCTAATACACCTAAATCCTAAAAGTTCTAAAACAAGAGTTGCTTATGCATCTGCATACGAGAATATTGGTGATTTTGAAGTGGCATTATCAATTCTTAATGATGCTCTTCAGGTAGATGAACATAATAGTGATGTATTAAAAAAACAAGGTTCAATATTTTTAATGTCGGATAGAGCAGATGAAGCTCTTAGAGCTTATCAAGATGCACTAAAAAGTAATCCTGACGATTATACCATTTTGACTAAAATAGGTATTACATTTAGGGAATTAGGGAAATATAAGGATTCAATTTATTTTTTTAACTGCGCTCTTGCAAAATATCCTAGTTATAGGGCTGCAAAATATGAAAAGAAAAAGACCTATTTAAAAATGTTTCAAATGGATATATAGTTCAACAAAACTTATTAGCTAAAAACTTAAATATTAATTGGAGCTTCTACATATTAAAGACAAACAAATTAAGCATTTTACTTAGGGGCATCCCAGGTTTTATTAAAAAAAAAAGAATAATTGTCATTGCGAGGAAGAACGACGAAGCAATAGCATGGATTTGTTGTTAGTTGGAGATTTTGCGATTGCTTCACTCCACTTCGTTTCGTTTGCAATGACGTGCAAAAAAGTGGAATGCTCCCCTTTACTTATTAGTTTCATTAAACTCCAGATTATATACATGATAGATCATTATATAATTAAATTATTAAATTATTAAATAATTATGAAAATTAACTATTTTTATAGGATTTCTCTAACTCCTGTATATATTGTGTTATTGTAAGTAACATATCTACTTAATGGGCATTGATTTCCGTTGACGATACTGCAACGGTGTACTTTTATGTTAGCCTTACGCCATCGAGTGATTGATACTGGTTGTATCAGTGAATGATAAGCGTGAATGCCCATAGTAGGTATTTTTATAAAATCTAGTAAGCAGTTGTGAACAAAAATAGTTCCCTTTCTATATTGCTTTATGATAGCTGTGAAGAGCTATCTAAAAAATTCAAACAACTACAATCTCCACAAGATGTTGCTCGACTTCTGCAAATTCCATACGACTATTTAATTTACTATCTTTATAGAAGACCTGATGATTTACGATATACAACTTTTAGTATACCTAAAAAATCCGGTAGTCATAGAACAATTCATTCTCCCCATAAATCTTTAGCAATTGTTCAGAGAAAATTAAGTCAGGTATTATATGCTGTTTATAGTCCTAGGCCTTCTGTTCATGGATTTGCTGCTAGTAGAAGCATAGTTACTAATGCTAAAGCCCATACTAAGAAAAAATTCGTTTTAAATATAGATATAAAGGATTTTTTTGACTCAATTAACTTTGGTCGAGTGCGAGGTCTTTTTATTGCCAAACCTTATGAACTAAACGAAAAAGTTGCAACTATCCTAGCTCAAATTTGCTGTTTTAATAATAAGTTACCTCAAGGAGCGCCAAGTTCACCAATAATCTCAAATCTCATTTGTGCAAAAATGGATAGTGAACTCCAGCGATTTTCTAAAGAAAACGGCTTATTTTACACGAGATATGCTGATGATATAACTTTTTCCTTAACTAGGAATGAATTACCTCCAGGATTAGTTTCTTCATACCAAAAAGGATTTTCTCAAGTAGTTTTAGGAAATAAATTGCGGTCAATTATAGAGAATAATGGATTTCAGATAAATAACTCAAAAGTGAGACTAGCTTATAGGAATCAAAGGCAAGAAGTTACAGGATTAATTGTTAATCAAGGTGTTAATGTTAATCGCAAATATATACGTAATGTTTATGGTGCGCTTCATGCTTGGGAGAAGTATGGTTTAGAAGAAGCAGTCAAAGTTTACATATCTGAATATGCCAAGAAATCAGTTTCACCAAAACAAAAGTATATACAAGATTACCCAGATTACCTAACTTCTCTACGAGGGAAAATAGAATTTATAGGAAGTGTAAGAGGTAAAGATGATGGTCTATATCAGAAATTGCTGAATATTTTTAATGAGCTAATAAACAAATAAATTGAAGAAACCAAATTAACAGGATCAGACAATTGATTTACAAGGAGAATATCGCTTTTACTTTCTCCGCGACTTACCAACCACCCCCAAATAACACAATTCTCTTACCTCTGCGTTCTCTGCGCCTCTGCGGTTAGTTAAATCTTAACCCAAATTCAAAACACCAGCCTGATAATTCACCACCAACGGCAAAAATTTCAGCCACTCTGAACCTAATAAAACTTCTGTTATTTCATCCCCCGCACAAACAGGAATCTCATACTGCTGTCCATCCAATAAAACCTTACCTAAATATATATTAAAATTTGTTTCTCCTTGTGCAGTCCGCAGAATTTCTTGGCGTACAAATAGCCAATTAAGACCATCTAAATCTTGTTCATTAATTGCCATAAAACCTGTGAAACCCGTATCTAAAAGGGCATCCACAGGCAAATTTAATCCATCACTATTAATAAATTCAATTTCAAAAAATAGCTGCCCCTTATTCCCAAAAATACCCTGAATCATATTCTGCCAGTAGCTCCAGTCTCATTCAGGCAGAACATACAATGTACAGCATTTGGGTGCTTCTCATGCGCTTTTTGACTAGCGACTTCTTTATCTTCATCAACGAAATAATCACCACTATTTGGCTCTACAGCAATATACCATCCATAGTGTTCCGAAATTAAATCAGGACAAACGCGATCAAATATTGCGCGACAACGGCGATAAAATACTTCATCTTCAGCTTTACGTTTAGCCCGTTCCTCTGGTGTTGAAGTCAGTTCTGGAAAAATTCTTCCTCGCCTTAAGGATCGTTTAGGCGTTGATTGAGTCATTTTATTAACCCTCATGATCAAGACTGTATTAACTCAATTTTAAGCCAATAACATCTTTATTTATACAGCAGTTTGCAAACAAATAGTAGATTTAATCCATCAGAGGTAATCAAATCAAGTTCAAAAAAAAGTTGCCCCCTACTGCCAAAAATACCCTGAATCATATTGTGCCAGTTGTTCCTGTTTCATTCAAACCAAAAACGTAATGTATGGCATTTGGGTACTTTTGCAAGGCTTTTTTATGAGCTTGTTCTTTATCTTCATCAATGAAATAATCACCACTATTTGGCTCTATAGCAATATACCAGCCATAGTGTTCTGAAATTAATTCAGGACAAACGCGGTCAAATACAGCGCGACAACGGCGATAAACTACTTCATCTTCAGCTTTACGCCTAGCCCGTTCCTCTGGTGTTGAAGTCAGTTCTGGAAAAATTCTTCCTCGCCGTAGGGGTCGTTTCGGCGTAGATTGAGTCATTTTGTTAAGCCTCATGATCAAGACTGCATTAACTCAATTTTAAAGTATTTCTTCCTCTGCGTTCTCTGCGCCTCTGCGTGACACTAATCCATATTTTAACTTCTAGATTTAATAGATAATGGTGGGTTACGCGATCGCAAACCCACCCTACAAATTTGGGCTAAAATCTATTAACCAGCAGAAACTTTCAAACTACCGGGTTTAGCCAGTTCACCTTGTAATACCACACCGCGCTGATTGGCGTGTAAATGCCGCAAAATCTTGTAAATTGCCTCAACTTCCTCAGCAGCACCCGCTTTTTGGGCGACTTCTTCCAGAGAAAGAGCGCTTTTTTCCTTTTGTAATACTGCTACAACCTTTGATTGCAACTCCAGAATTACCGCAGCAGCTTTTTTACCAGCTTCTACCCCAGGTTGATGGTAGGCGTTGACATTCACCAAGCTGGCGTATAAACCCACAGCGCGTTCATACAACGCAATTAACGCACCCACAGTTTGAGGATTGACTTGGGGAATAGTCACAGTAATCGAATCGCGCTGATTTTCGTAAAGCGCTTGTCGAGTTCCTAAGAGGAAACCAGACAGAAAATCGCCTGAAGTTACTCCAGGTTCGACTTCTAAAGATTTACCCTGACGGTCTTCTAACACTTCAATGAAGGTAGCAAAGAAATTTGGGATACCCTCACGTAATTGCTGCACGTAAGCGTGTTGGTCTGTGGAACCTTTGTTACCGTAAACGGCGATACCTTGATAAACAGTCTTGCCGTCTAAGTCTTTTTCTTTACCTAAAGATTCCATTACTAACTGTTGCAAATACCGACTGAACAACAGCAAGCTGTCCTTGTAAGGTAGGACAACCATATCTTTTTCACCCTTGCCATTACCAGAAAAATACCAAGCCAAAGCCAACAAAGCCGCCGGGTTATTTTTCAAATCTGGAACGCGGGTAGCATCATCCATTTCTTTCGCACCCTCAATCATGGCGCGAATGTCAATGCCTTGTAATGCGGCTGGTACTAAACCCACAGCAGATAATTCTGAAGTGCGTCCTCCCACCCAGTCATACATGGGAAATCTCGCCAGCCAGCCTTCTTTTTGGGCGACTTTATCTAAATTGCTATCAACGCTAGTAATAGCTACAGCTTGTTTAGCAAAGTCTAAATTTTTACTAGCGAAGGCTGCTTTAACTTCAATCATGCCATTGCGGGGTTCTGGTGTGCCTCCAGATTTGGAGATGACTAAAACCAATGTGCTGGCTAGAGTGTCTTGCAGTTGATTGAGAATGCGGTCAATTCCTGCGGGGTCACTATTGTCGATAAAGTGAATTTTCAGAGAAGGGAAATCAGGACTGAGGGCTTCTGCTACAAATTCCGGCCCCAAAGCAGAACCACCAATACCAATGGATATTATATCCGTAAAGCGACTGGCTTTAGGTGCATGAATCGCACCTGTATGGATTTTTTCGGCAAAGGCTTCGATTTGTTCTAGAGTTTGGACAATCTCTTGTGTCAGTTCTGGAGTCGGTGCTAAATCAGGATTTCGCAGCCAGTAATGTCCCACCATGCGGCCTTCGTCAGGATTTGCGATCGCACCCTTTTCTAATTCCGCCATGTCCGCAAACGCTTTATCAAACTTCGGCTGCAACGACTCCACGAAAGCTTGATCAAAACCCATCCGGCTGACATCAAGGTAAAGTCCTAATCCCTCGTGGAAATATAACCAGTTTTGGTATCGTTGCCAAAGTGCCTTTGCATTCATAGGGAAATCTCAAATAAAGTATTGCTTCAAAAACAAGTTTAATGTATGGTTAGACCCATCCCTGCCTAGCCTTATACAGTTTTAAGTGTTGGGCATTGAGCGTCAGTCACAGACTTGCCAATAATTTAATACTTACTACTCAATTTAAACATCCGGCATAGGTATGACACGGAGAAACTTGACAATTTCACCCCTAATTTCAATCCCAACTAGATAATTATCGATAGTAAAACGGTGATAAATTCCCTCAGCATCAAGACACCGCAGTTCTGGGAGACTATGCAGAGGCATATTTTCAGTAAACTCGAAAAACACAAAATTGTATACCCGTTGGTAGACAACCGGTTCTAAATTCTTCAGGTCTACTAAAAAAGACCTAGCGTAGCGCACTTCCAAACTCACTCTTATGTTACCTTAACAAAACTTAGGTGTTCTGAACATTAGCTCGAAAGCGCTGCTAATTTAAAAATACATTAACATTCGTTTGGCTTCTTCATGGGTTAAAATATCCCACGGTTGCTGCAATTGCTTGGCTTGTTGTATCGCTTGCAACATATAAGAGTCACAATGCAAAGCATGGAGAGTATCCCAGGCACTTTGCAATTCCTCGTCACTTAATTGCTCGATTAAGTGATGGATTCTAATTCTCAGCAGGTTCATAATAATAACGATAACATTACCCAAAACACAAAAGTATTGTTCCCAAAAATCAACAATGCTTAACGGCAGGATAAGATTATTCTGAAGCTACACCTGCTATCAGGGATAAAGCAGTCACAAACTTTACCCCCAATTCCTCAGCACAGGCGAGGAGGGAAGAGTAAGTACATATATATCACTTTGGCGGGGTGAATTCCGGTTTGGCAAAGTCTTGACAAGGGTTATGAATAACGCATATTTGAATTAAATTAGTATGGTTGAATATCTCATCTTTTTAGCAATTTCTACCACAATCTTCGCCCTATTTAGCTTAGGACTGAATTTGCAGTGGGGCTATACAGGGTTAATTAACTTCGGTCATATTGCTTTTATGACTCTGGGGGCTTATACCACAGTGTTGTTAAGCTTTCAGGGAGTTCCCCTACTTGTGTCAGCATTTATTGGGTCAATAGTTGCAGCCTTGTTGGGTTTAATTATCGGTTTTGCAACTCTGCGCTTACGGGAAGATTATCTGGCTATTGTCACCATTGGGGTAGGCGAATTAATTCGGTTGGTGGTGAATAATCAAGAATTACCTGTGAAGGATACCTGGATATCTGGGGCGTTTGGTGTCCAAAGCTATCCTATTCCCTTATCCACAGCGCCCAATTTGTTGGTCAGACTGGTGATGATTGGATTGTTGACAGTGCTGGCTGCTATAACTTTATTTGCATTGTGGCGATGGATTCGCACCGCCCAAAAATCTCTGTTGGCTAATTCGGGTAAAAGAGTCAGTCATCAGCAAGAATTAGTTTCCCGCTTGGGGGTCGGAATTATCTTCGCTTTATTGACAACAGCAGTTTATATTTCTGGGGTGATTGGCTTGTATGATTACAAACCCGCCGCCGGTTTGATGCTGTTGGCGCTGTTGGTATTAGCAATTGTTTTCTGGCGGTTGGAAATTTTGGTGCGATCGCCTTGGGGTCGTGTGCTAAAAGCTATCCGTGAGGATGAAGAAGTTCCCAGGGCTATGGGTAAAAATGTTTTTTGGTATAAAGTACAATCACTGATGTTGGGGGGCGCGATCGCAGGTATGGCTGGCGCTTTCTTCGCTTGGCAACTGAGCGCTATTTACCCTGATAATTTCCAACCACAACTGACTTTTGACGCTTGGATTATGGTGATTTTAGGCGGTTCTGGGAATAATATTGGCACAATCTTAGGTGCAGTAATTTTCTTTACCTACGATGCCACCACCAGAGAATTTTTACCGCGAATTTTTACAAATTTATCTTCTGATCAATTAGGTGCATTTCGGATCATGGTCATCGGTCTGATTTTAATGATCCTGATGGTTTGGCGACCTCAAGGTATTTTAGGCAAAAAGGAGGAACTTACTCTGAGTAAGTAATTGGTCATTAGTCATTAGTCATTAGCCCTTCTCTGCGAGACGCTACGCGAACGACTTCGCTCAGGGTAAATCATTGGTCATTGGTAAAAATTAAAACAATCGTCATGAATTTTTATGCTAAATAATCAATCACGCCCACTTCCTTTGTTAGCCGCCACTGGACTTTCTAAAAGCTTTGGTGGCATTAAAGCAGTCAATGAGGCCACAATTGAGGTGAATAAGGGTAGTATTACTGGCTTGATTGGCCCCAATGGTGCTGGTAAAACCACTTTGTTTAACCTCCTCTCCAATTTCATTCGCCCAGATAAGGGACGAGTGATTTTTGACGGTGAACCGATTCAGCAGTTACAACCATATCAAATCGCCCAGCAGGGATTAGTCCGTACCTTTCAAGTAGCGCGGACTCTCTCGCGGTTGTCGGTGTTAGATAATATGCTGCTGGCGGCGCAAAAACAAACAGGCGAAAATTTTTGGCAAGTGCAGTTACAACCCCACATTGTAGCTCAAGAAGAAAGACAACTCAAAGAACAAGCAATGTTGTTGTTAGAGTCTGTGGGATTGGCACAAAAGGCAGAGGAATACGCTGGGGGTTTGTCTGGTGGACAACGCAAGTTATTAGAAATGGGGCGGGCGTTAATGACGAATCCCAAGTTAATTTTATTAGATGAACCAGCCGCCGGGGTAAATCCGAAACTGATTGATGATATCTGCGATCGCATCCTTACTTGGAACCGCCAAGACGGTATGACCTTCCTGATTATTGAACACAATATGGATGTAATTATGTCTTTGTGCGATCGCGTCTGGGTCATGGCTGAGGGTCAGAATTTAGCCGAGGGAACTCCCGCAGAAATTCAAAGCAATACCCAAGTTTTAGAAGCCTATTTGGGACAATAAATCAGATTCATTGCCCAAATAAATAATTTCGGTAAAATTAGAGAAACAACTTCACGACAACCAAATTTCTGATTCCTGAAAAGTATACTGCTATAATTAAAGAGGTATTAAATTATTGATTTAATTGGTGGAGATAATTTCAGGATAAACAATATATTTTCAAAAATTGCATTTCCACTTATTACAAAACTTTAATAAATCCCATACCACATTGTAGAAAATGTTCATCTTGAGTCAGGATATATTGAATTTTTAATTGTTCCATAATTATCATAAAAGTTAAATCTGTAAATGATATATAAGGTTTATCGTTTAATTTTTTTCTTAATTCATAAGCTAATTTAAATTTATCAGTTGTCACCTGTTCAATTTGCAAATTACCTAATTCGGCGGATTGCATGATACCTTCAATAAAACTTGTAGCCTCTTGAAAGTTTTCTCTTTTAAATAATAAAGAAATTAATTCATCTAAAACATAATCACTGGTATATATCAAAGTCTTTTGTTGTTTTAATTGACAATAGAGTTCTTTGACGGATTGATGATAATTATCTCTACGATGTCCTAAAGCTAACCATCCCCAAGTATCAATAAAAATAGACTTATATTTCATTATAATCACCCAAACTATATATATAGTTCTTCATCAATATTATCTGTTGATATTGGTTCTCCTGAAAGAATACCAATAACATTTAATAATGGATCTTCTATCATTTCTATGTCTGTTAATTCTCTTTGTTCAAAAGCTTTTGATAAAGCAATATCTTTAATTATTTCTGTAAGTATAGCTGAAAATTCCTCTTTATTTTCAGAAAAAATCTCTATTATTGCTTCTTTAAGGGTTTGTTTAAGTTGATTGTGTTCTAAGGATGGGTTAGACATAATGACCTCTATAATATCTATTAAATTATAGCCTTTTTTAACAGGTTTTAGCTTTGAGTCTGGAATTGATTTCAAGATTCACAGTTCATCGCTTTTAATACTTGTTCTATTTACTTGGGTGCGTCAATTTGTTTGGGACTCCAAAGATCCAATGCTTTATTAAAATACTCTTCACTTTTGACTTCATCACCCATTTTTTGATATGTTAAACCTAGTTAGTAATATGCTGCTGCTAAATCACATTCACAATACAGTTTTAAAACTATATAGAAACATAGAATAAATGTACAATTCTCAAGAAGATTTCAGAAAAGATGCTCAATCCTGTGGTTCAAACTATTATTCAGATGAATCACTTCAACAACAGAAAATTTCTGTAGCTTACACAATATATCAAAAAGCAAGACAAGGTTCTATCTTAGGTTTTTCAGTAGTTGGCCGATGGAAATTTAAAAATGAAATAGAAAACATTCTACTTACTTCAGATGAAAGTTTCCCTAGCATAGATGAACCAATGAAAAATAACCTATTAACTATAGACGAAGATTTTACCAAAGAAAGTGGATGTATCTTAAATTCTGAAAATTGGACACTTATTGCTAATGATGCCTGGCTAATAGGAGGGATTCATGCAAATACTGATTTCCATTTTGCATCTCCACTAAGATGGAGTAATCTCTGGGATAATGATAGAAAAAGGATGTCTATCACTGCTAGAGAAATTATAGGTATTACATCTTTTGGTTATAAAATAATTAAGCCAAATCCAAAACTTGAAGCAGTAGCATTATGTGTTGACAATAAAAAAGCAATGAGCACATCTTTAGTGAAATATAAAGACAAGATAGAAATATTTCAGGAATACAAAGCATTACAAGTATTCTTTAAATCCCTTCCTTCCAATGTTACAGAATAACCAGAGGATAAACTTTATACAAAAAACGTAAGTGTTTTAAATACAAGCATGAGGTTACGCTAAACCATCAATTACATCAATTACCTTTTGAGCTTGTGCCAAGTCACTTTTCTTTTCATTAATTGGGAGTTCCGAATAATGAGTTTTCATTTGGCGTTTCCACCGCTCAACCTTATCAGCAGGAATCGTAACACTTCCATCTTCATTTAAAGTTGATACCTCAAAAAGATAAGTCATCCAATGTGACCAAATTTCATGTTGCAAATTCGCTAATTTCTCAAGCATATTTTATCCTCGTGTAAATAAATACAACAGCACCATCCGCTATATACGTTCTCTTTTTACTAAATTCCAGTAGTGAATGCCGAGAACAGTCAACTTGCAAGATTTTGAGTTCATAGCAGCATAATACATATGCTCTTCACCAACAGGAATAACTAAATTTACTCTGTTGTACTTTTGCAAGATTCTAAACTTTTCTACATTATCTTCATTAGGATTACCGCTATCTGGTTCAAAACTAGGGTTAAGCTCAAACTCCTGACTAGGATCGACAAAAAGACTTGTAATCATCTTAAGTTCAGATAATGAAATGGGGGGTTGAACTTTTCTAAGATTGGTAAAACTCTTAACGTTTGTTTTAAAGACTGGTCTTTGTTCCCACGGACCTAATGATTGATCAATGTGAGCATAAACACTACCAGGAGTTATATCACCAACTAGATTTGCAGCACTACCACTAAGAGCATCAACCAGTAAGCTAGTAAAAACACCTGCTCCACTCCTTTCAATTGCAGATTGTTCTGCGCTTGATGCTGTTAAAATAGTCATGCCTTCCTTAAGAATTGCTTTATCGTCTTTAATCTCAGGTGTACCCATCTGGCCTGAATGACAACAATCAACTACAATTATTCGATTTCTTGCTGGAGAATTATTAGCAATTACCAAAAGTTCATTCATTGATAAGCCATCATCTCCATCACTGCAATCAGAAGTGATTAAGTATCCTCCAGTAGATTCTAAATATCCATGACCAGAAAAATATAAAAAAGCTACATCACTGTTATCCCTAAATAGTTCAGCTACCTTGTCTTTAAGATATTTGCGAGTAATTAAAGAATTAGCGTCTGTAGCAACTAAAAAATTAACACCAAAATTTATTGTTCCATCAGAATGTCGTTCTAAAACGCTTTTTACGTTGTAAGCATCATTAACACATCCTTGCAAAGATTTAATGTTTTCATAATAATCAATTCCAACAATAAGTGCTTTTCTCATCCCAGTTCCTTTATAGCTTTAACAATAGATGCACCTTGCCACTTGACAATTACATCTGCATTATTTTTAACGATTGTTGAAGTTTTTTCTGCACCCCAAGGCTCAATAGCGATAATCGGTTTGCCAAAAGCTTTGGATATTTCGATTTCTTTGTTTATCCATGTACTGTAAGTTGAATAAACACCAGCTAAAATTAACACACAGTTCGTACCAGATATTTTGTTTTTTATTGCTTCGTAAAGTTCTTTACCAGTACCATTAGTATGAATTGGATTATTCATAGGTACTGAATGATCATAGTAACTAAGATTTTGACGATCTAAAAGCTCAATAACTCTTTCATAAGCATCACCATACGCCCATGAGTGGCTTATAAATAATCTATATTGCTTACTCACAAATTTTTTCTCCTTGAATTACAAGCAAAACAAAAAAAACGGATAAACGGATAATTTACTTTGTTTCTAGTCGTGTGAACTTTAGCTTTATAGCTCCCTTTCCTGACGCTTTACCACCTGCTATCAGCTTAACTTCTCCTTCTGCACTGATTTCAACGGATAATTCTACCTCTGTTAATTGCATAACGGAAGTGTTACCAGATGTTTTATCTATTTGTGCTTGCTGTTCTGCTTGCTTGAACAACCGTCCCACTACTTGCAGAAAGTCAGTCATTTTCTTTTCCAATTCTGCTGGGTTCAGCTTGACCTGTTTTAAGTCAGATATTTGCTTTTGAAAGTTTTCTCGAAAACCTCTCTGTCCTTCAAGAGTGGTTTTAGCTGGTTCTTCTTTACCTTCAGTTACAATCCAAATGTAGTCTTGTGACATATAAGCAGTTTTACCGTCAAATTCAGAAAAATTCTATACTATCATACCAAAATCAAGCTAATACACAAAATACATTCAATCTTGCCAAAAAATTACACATACCTGAAATAAACGCCTTGTTATTTTCGACTACTCACTAACACCCCCTCAAGTAATTACTTCCAACATCACATCAATAATAAAGCTCATAACTACTGATATTAAGTTAAAAAATAATAACGACTGGCTATTATTGACAATAAATAAGGGCAATTTTCGACTACTCAATAACTCCCCCTCAAGGAATTACCACTAACACCACATTGAAAGGCGAAGACTTAGGCTGGGTGAGAAGTTGGGAACCAGGAGCTTATTCCTCTGCGGGTGTAACATCGGCTCTTACAGGTATTTCACCTGAAGGTAAACTATTGGGGAGAGAAGGAATTGCGATCGCTCTTTGGGAAAAACTTTTTATAACACGCCCTAAAACGGAACACCGCCACTAATTGAACCTAAGCTAATACCAATACCAACAGTTAGAAGATTTCCTAATATTCACGTAATCATTTAACTCGTTGATTGTATGGTAATTTCGCCAATAACATGGCCATAGCACAAGTGTTACTCACTCCAGCAAATACTAAACCTGCGCCGACAAAACCACTCAAAATTAAAAACCAAGGCGAGATAAAAGCACCCAAAATAGTCCCGGTAAATACTAATGAACCAGCCACGATTTGCACTTGTCTCATTAAACTAATGGGGGCATTTTTATTAATTTTAGTGGGATAATTTAACTGTTTCCAATCTGTAATACCGCCTTGTAGTTGAGCAAAATCTGAAAATCCGGCATTAATCAGTTTTTGCGCGGCTTGATTAGAGCGTTTTCCTGATTGACAATAAAGCACAACTTTACTATCACCCGAAAAATCTACTTGTTCTGGTTGGAATTTAGAAAGGGGTAAAACTTTAGCACCTGGAATATGTTCTGCTGCATATTCGGAAGGTTCTCGCACATCTATCAGATGCACTTTTTCAGTTTCAGTCAAGCTTTTGAGAGTCAAAGCATCGATTAATTCTAACTTAGTTTCTGGAGTCATACAATTTTGGATTTTAGATTTTAGATTTTAGATTTTTAATTGATTCCACAGATAAATCTGGGGGCTTGTACCATTAAGGAACTATTGGTCATATTTTTAGAGCTATCGTCGGTACTTCTCGGTATTCATCAGCGTTTATCGGCGTTTATCGGCGTTTAAAAATGAATTTCCCAGACTTTTATCAAAACCCAACTAGACCATACTTATACACTATATTCCTATATAGTAGAATAATCAACCTAAAAATTAAACAATACTTTGTTCTATGTCAGAGATATTTCCAGCAGCCCTCGGTCAAGTTGCAGATTATTTCAAAGTCTTGTCAGAAGTCAGTCGGCTACAAGTCTTATGTTCTTTAAAAACAGGTGCTAAAAATGTGACAGAGATTATTACTGAGACTGGGCTAGGACAAGCTAACGTATCAAAGCATCTCAAAGTTTTAGCCCAAGCGGGTATTGTCAAAAGAACACCAGAAGGAGTCAGTGTAATTTACGAAATCGCTGATCCGATCTTATTTCAGTTGTGTGATTTAGTGTGCGAGCGCTTATCTGTGCGACTGCAAGAACAAACCCAACAGTTGTCACAATTAGGAAGTGGGGAATGGGGGACAAAGAGATAATTTTATACCCAATGTCCCATGTCTGTATTTAACTAAATTGCTCGCCTGCATCTAAATTAAACAACGTTTGCAGGGTTTGCATACAGTGCCGTCTGGCCTCCACATCTTGCTGCGCTCGTAATTGCACCATCGGATCATGTAGAATCTTATTAACAATTCCTCTTGTTAAAGCTTCGATAACTTCTTGATGTTTTTCGGCAAATTCCGAACCCAATCGCGATAAAGCTTTCTCTAATTCTTGTTCGCGGATGGTTTCAACTTTATTTCTCAAACAACTAATAGTTGATACAGTTTCTAGCGATCGCCACCAAACATCAAAAGCTTCCACCTCTTCATCTAGTAACTTCTCGGCTTCCTGTGCCATCTTGCGGCGACTTTCGTGGTTTTGCGCCACTACAGCCTTCAAATCATCCACATTAAAGGCTTGCACATTTGCCAATTCATTGACATCACTATGGACATTCCGCGGCACAGAAATATCAAATAACATCAAAGAGCGACTAGAATCTAAAACTGTTTCTAACTTAGTGCGCTCAAGTATTGGTTCTGTTGCAGAAGTGCTAGTAAATACTAAATCGCTTTCGGCAATCACTGCCATCATTTCTGATAGAGTATGAGTATATATAGACTGGTCAGGATAAAGTTTTGCCAATTGCTGGGCGCGTTCTTGAGAACGATTCACAATGCTAATTTGTGCCGCACCTTTAGAAATCAGGTGTTGTACTAACAAACGAGACATTTTGCCAGCACCGATAATAGCGACTCGACAAGCTGCTAAATTAGCCGCCTTCATTTGTGCCAACTCCACAGCCGCAGAACTAATGGAAACAGCGCCAGTCCCAATGTTTGTTTCAGTCCGTACACGCTTACCGGCGGTTAGTGCTTGTTTAAATAATCGATTCAGAACTGTTTTTATACCATTATATTGCTGTCCCAGCTTGTGAGTATTCTTCACCTGAGCCAGAATTTGACCTTCCCCTAGTACTAAGCTATCCAACCCAGCAGATACGCGCATCATATGCATAACTGCATCGTCATGGAGGAGCATAAACAAGTGTTGACGCAGAGACTGCACAGGTAACTTACTGTGTTCAGAAAGAAACTGAGTAACTTCTCTGATGCCTTGCTCGGTTTCACTGGTCACAATGTAAATTTCCAGGCGGTTGCAAGTGCTAAGTATTGCTACTTCGTCAATGTGGGGATAGCTACTCAGATGAGCGATCGCACTTTCAGTTTGTGTTTCTGGAATACTCAGCTTTTCCCGGATTTCAACTGGAGCTGTTTTATGGCTTAACCCCACCACTGCAATATTCATTATTTATCGTTAATTGG